>JBEQAI010000446.1:0-3032 GCA_041640415.1 Ammoniphilus sp.
CGACAACATGATAGCTCAGGGTGTAGTTTAATAAAAGATCTCAACCCCCAAAAATTGACTTTTGGGGGTTATTTTTGCAAGTATAGATACCCCGTCACCTATTTTGGCGAAACTGTATTTCTAGTTGTCGGTAAAGGGGCTCCAATTGCCAGTAAGTAGGCCCAAGCCGCTGATAAATAAGAAAAATCGCCGGTATTTCTCTCCTGCTTCGAGAGGTGCGGAAAAAAATTAACATGTGCTTCACAACTTTCACTTCAGCCGATCAGATACCCCCTCACACTCCGCTCCGACCATCCATTTCTCCTCTACTTGCCGGTATTTCTCTATTATTCGCCGGTAGATTAGCTAAAATCGCCGATTAACCCACCAAAGTCGCTGATACCCACTCCATTTTCGCCAGTAATGCATAAAACCCCAGAATGATTCTCTGGGGCACTTACTTTAAAACTTTTCTAAAAGCTCTCCTTAACTCAAACCACGGACGGCCAAGCCGCCGTCGCTGGATATAATCTCTCCTGTAATGGCACGAGCGCTATCCGAGGCTAACAACACGTACGCTCCTACGTGGTCTTCTGATTCCATGGCAATGCGGAGCGGATTTCTCGTTTTAATACTTTTTGCCTTCGTTTCGTTATCTACCGTTTTGACAAAAGGAGCCAGTGGAGGAATCACGTGCAGCGCAGTAAGGGTCCCTCCCGGAGCCACGGCATTAACACGAATGTCAGGCGCCAGTTCAAAGGCCAGCTGGCGAAGCAAGCCAATTTGAGCGTGCTTGCTTGCCGTATACCACACGCCGCCCCCGTCGGGATAGAAGCCAGCTCCCGAGACTGTAAAAATGATATTTCCTTTGGTCTTCTTCAATTCTTCGACAGCAGCTTTAGCAGCTAAAAAATATCCCTTAACATTAATTGAAAACAACATTTCATAAGCATCCGACAAAGCTTCAGGACTTACCTGATCAAACTTGGCAAATCCATCAAACACCCCAGCGTTAGCCACAAGCACATCGAGCTTTCCATAAGCATCTACGGCCGCTTGAACTGCCTCAACATGATCCTCATAATCTGTTACATCTCCGACGATACATTGAACAGCATCACCATACTCATTCTTCAACTCCTCCAACCGCTCCACGGATCGGTCGAGAACTGTAACCGTAGCACCCTCGGCTATAAAAGCATTCGTAACGGCTCTTCCGATGCCAGAGGCACCTCCCGTCATATATACAGATTTCCCTTTGAGCTGTGTCATACCCGACCCCTTCCCTTCCTCGAATTAAACAAAGATGGCCAGATTTCGGGTGTTCAACGTCGTCTGATCAACCACGAAGAAGCGATTCGATAACTTCCATTCCCCGTTAAGATACGTGAATTCATCCTTGCGTTCTCCCGAAATCAAATCATGATGAATATCATTGCTGCGGCTGCGATAGATGAACAGATAACTGCTTACCACTGCTTTTTCTTCTGCTACGAACTCATCCACCCTTACATTGCTAACCACTCGCCGGGTACGAGAAGGCGGCAATTCTGCCCAGGCGTAATCCGTTTTCAGCCGATCGACTCGCATCTTCAACAGCTCATAATCATCCAGGAACGCATACATATCTGTAGAATAGTCAGGTCTCTCAATACCTTCCTTGTTCACGCGAACAGGCATTTGATATTGAATGTCCGGATGAATAAGATGAAACCAGCCGTCAAAATCTATATCGTCAAGCAGCTTCGCCTCACGGTAAAGCCATTGCTCAAATTCATATGTGATCAACATTTTCTCGATGCTCATCAGGCTTTTCCCCCTTCAATTCTTAGGCATTAAGTAAATCTAACCAATAGCGATAGAAGTTTCGAGAGTTTGCCTCTGAAAATTTATCACCATAAACGATGCCAGGGCCTGCAAAATCCTTTACCTGTTCACGATGCATTCCCATCGTATAATTGTAAGAAAGCTGTTTCATGAAAGGCATGGGTCCTGTGGCAGCTGCAGTGATATCTGTAAATACCTCGGTATCATCTTGCTCAAAAATACCCGATGGGCTAAAGGTTAAGATGAACGATTCGCGTGAACGCTTCTTCCAATCATCGGATGCATGTTTCTCGACCAGCAACCAGGTAATAACTTCCATCTTATCTACATCAATCGGCCTCCAAAGTCGTATGGAGGTATTAGAAATCGCCTTACCCTTAATTTTGGTGTGGGAGATTAGGAAGGATAGGTTGGGAAAAATGGTTCCTATCATGTTCTTTACCTTTGACATCACCTCATACTGTTCGCTCGAGAGATTCGATTGGAATTCAGGAATAAGCTCTTCAGGGAAAGCAAACTCCTGATTGGGCATACCGATATTCAACCCGTGCCCATTGGAGGTCTGAACCTGATAGCCAATCTTTGAATAAGCAGGATTAGGAACCATTCCCAGTTTCGCTATAGAACCATGGGTGACCATCGTATGGTAGGAATCACTGATAAAGTTATCCGATCCAATCTTCCAGTTGGAATGCACAACAAAGCGTTGAGGAGGTCCTACGACTTCCATTTCTGCGCGCCCCACCACAATATCCAAATACCACTTGAAATCACCCAGAAAATCTGATAACGGCTGAGGCTGATCACTCCAAGTTCCGAAAAGGAGACCTTTATATGAATCAATGGTCACCTTATGCAACCCCATTTTAGAAGTATCAAGCTCTCCTCCATATATGTCTTGCTGCAGTGGAACTCCAATCAGATCGCCATTATTTTTAAAGGTGAATCCATGATAGGAACAAGTAAACCTGCCAGCTTTTCCTCGATCCGCTCGGCAGAGCTTCATGCCCCGGTGTGTGCACATATTGTAGAATCCGCGGATGACTCCATCTTCTCCTCTTGAAACGATGACAGAGTAGCCTGCTAGATCCCGCGTAATGTAATCTCCATTGTTGGGAACCTCTGATTCATGGCCAATGAATACCCACGTCTTCAGGAAGATCTTTTCATGCTCCAGCTTATAAATGGTAGGATCACTTAAAATGTAAGCAGGGATCTTCCCCTCT
>JBEQAI010000447.1:0-3006 GCA_041640415.1 Ammoniphilus sp.
GTGACATGCTGACTCAGGCCAAGGAAAAACAGGAAAGACTAGCTGTTCTTTATCTTGATCTGGACCGCTTTAAGTATATAAATGATATCTTAGGACATGCTATGGGGGATAAAATTCTGCAATTATTTTCGGGTCTCCTTTTAGAAGCGAGGGGTTCTAGAGATTTCATTGCACGCTTGGGCGGAGATGAATTTACGATTTTGTCTCCCGGTATCCAGGATCGGAATGAAGCCGTACATCTGGCCAAGAAGCTCATTCAAAAGCTGGACCAACCCTATATGATTGACGACTATGAGCTTTTTATCCAAACGAGCATTGGCATTAGCTTTTTCCCTGATGATGGGGAAGATGACCAAACGATCATGAAATACGCGGATGCTGCCCTCCACCGGGCCAAAGCAGAAGGCAGAAATAAGTATCGAATCTATAGCCCTTCCATCTTCAGTGAAACCAAAAAAACCTTTGCCATCGAAAAAGAGCTTCGCCTGGCCGTCCAAAAAGGAGAATTCCATCTTCACTATCAGCCTAAGGTGGATAGCCAGACCGGTAAGATTTCTGGAGCCGAAGCCCTCCTGCGCTGGAACCACCCGCAGTGGGGGACGATTTCTCCTGTCGAATTTATTCCTTTAGCAGAAGATACGGGGATTATCTTTTCCATCGGGGAATGGGTTATGCAATCCGCTTGCCGCCAAAGCAATGAATGGCGTGATCAAGGCCTGCCTATGGTGCCCATCTCTATCAACGTATCGGCGAAAAGCTTCATGCACCGTGATTTTGCCACGGTATTCAAGAGTCGTTTAGAGCAATGGGGAACCAGCAGTGAACAGATTGAAGTAGAAATCACAGAAAGCTGCTTCTTACATAACCCGGAAGAAATCCAGCTTACCATCCAAAGATTAAAAGCGGTGGGAGTGAAGATTGCGCTCGATGACTTCGGAACCGGCTATTCTTCCCTATCCTATTTAAAGAAATATGATATGGACACCCTAAAGATCGACCGCTCCTTTATCCAGGACTTAGACGACCCCAAGGTCAGCACCATTACCACCTCCATCATCCAAATTGCCAAAGGGCTGAACATGAAGATTGTAGCAGAAGGGGTAGAAACCCCCGAACAGCTCCGCTTTCTCCAAGCACACCAATGCGAGGAGATTCAAGGCTATTTGTGCAGTAAGCCGGTGTCGGCTGAGGAGTTTGGGAAAATGCTAGAGATGGAAGTGTGTTTGATATAGAAGAAGGTGTCTCAAACGCTACATGTTGAGACACCTTTTTTAAGGTCACCTTATTCTTTATTAAGCCGGCGTAGAAGCCGCTTGCTACCGAATCGAGGATGGCATTACCTATTCTTTGTTATTGGCGTTGTTTGTTTGCAGCACTTTCAATCCGCTGCCGATATCAGAAGCCAAGATATAGTTTCGATCTACAAAAACGCCCCATACATCAGAGTTCTCTGGTGTATATCTGGCAATTTCTTTTGGTTTACTAGGGTCCGTAATATCTACCGCTAATACGCCTCCGGAATAGTAGGAGAGGTATAATGTATTACCTCTCACTTTTGGATCATGCACCGTCTTGGCAAACGAAACGCCGCCCGTGGCTGGTACATCCGTCGTTAGCTCTGTTTTAAATTCACTTAAAAGAATCGGGTTGGCCTTATCTTTAATGTCAAAAATTCTGGTATAGCCATACGCCGTTTCATAACCTGCCCCTCTAGGGTTGGATACCTCACGAGTTTCAATAAGGATGGTTCCCCCCTTCGCTATTGCAGCAGAGTGGGCCGCCCCTTTTTGATCCGGCCTGTATTCCGTTCGGCCTAAATAAACAGGGTTTGCAGGGTCCTTGATGTCAAAAATCACCGTTCCTAAATCCCACATCGAAACAAAGGCATATCTTCCTGTTTCATCCGTCATCGTACTATGGTTGAATAGGGGTCTTGTCTTGCCATCTGGAGCAGCCCAATGGTAACCATTGAAGTCATCTGACACTTCCTCTAGGCTTCTAGGGTCAAATTGCCATAGCGTCGTTGGATTCGCAGGGTCGGATACATCTACGATTTGGAAGTCTTTTTCCTCACCATGGCTATAATAGTCTGCATACGGATTGGCTGCAAGAACGATCGCTCGATTGCCTTGAGTTGTTAGATATAGTTCATGGGTTCCGCTTGTTTTCTTGGTCACTGCCCAGAACCCTAGTTTTTTCGGATGATACGGATCCGTTACATCATATAGCAAGAATCCGCCTTGCGTATTTGGGTTGTTGCGATTGAGTTGCTGAACGCTGACTACCGCGAGGTCCCCCTTAAAATAAGGCGTATTAATAGACTGAACAATCACCTTTTCCTGCCAAGTTCCAGGGTTATCATTATGGGCAAATACGGACACCTCTACTGGATTTGCCGGATCCTTCAAGTCAAAAACCCGCACGCCTCCGTTACCGCCATTTTTCGTATGGGTTCCCACATAGGCAAATCCTTTATGGGCATATACATCAGCAAAACTATTTGGGTTGCCGTCTCCCCTTACCACTTTCATTTCGGGAGCAGCCACTTCTTTTAGAAATTTTAAGTTTTTGCTTCCCTCTAACACCTGAATTCCGGAGGTATCAACCACTCGATCGCCCTTATCTACATAGTCTCCAGCAAGCTCATCGTGCGCGAATACGCTAAGGGAACTCCCTACTAGCGAAAGCGCTAACAATCCAGTTGTCAAAAGTTTTCTCGTATTTCTTTTCATTTAACTTCCTCCTCTATCTATATAAGGTTACCCCAACAAAATGAATATATCGCATACTAAATATTTAAACAATATTTAAAAAAAGTACAGTAACTCCCTGTTTTCGACAATCTAGTTACTTTATCCCATGAGTATGCTACTATAAAAGAGTAGATTTGGCTTCCTCCAAATCTATGTAATTATACCCAACAGCTTGCTTGTCTCTTGGTGGACAAGCCTTTTTTCTTTGTCGAAAAAATCGAGGGAAAAATAAAAAATCCTCCAATAGTCATAA
>JBEQAI010000448.1:0-2976 GCA_041640415.1 Ammoniphilus sp.
TGGTACCGTCCATGCTGTAAAAGTCGTTTCTTTCAGTTTATAGATATCCGGTGCATCCTCATATTCATCTACAAAATCATCAATGGCGATTTCTACGTGTTCCTTGCAGCAAACAAACATATCCTTAATCTCCTTTATACTTTTTCCTAGTATAGACTCTAATGTTTAACCTTACGCTTCATCCGATAGAAAAAAGCAGAGCGCCCGCTCTGCTCCTCTATTCATAATACAGTGTAATGGTCACGGTAGTGCGCTGTCCACCTCGATAGAGGCCTACCTCTACACGGTCCCCGTCCTTTTTCCTGTTAAATAAGAATTTCCTCATGTCGGCTGAATCGGCAACCGGCTGACCATCTAATGTAACAATCACATCATAGGTCTGAAGCTGGGATGCTCCCTTCACGACGTCCATCACGACCACACCGCTGGTTACATTCTTCGGCAACTTTAACGTGTTTTCTCGATGATGGCTCGGGATTTCTCGTAGATCTCGAGGTACAATACCTAGATACGGTCTCTTTACTTTACCATATTGGATCAGATCATCAATAATCGGCTTCGCATCATCAATCGGAATGGCGAAGCCTAATCCTTCAATTCCTGCTTGGGATATCTTTAAGCTGTTAATCCCGATGACTTTTCCCGTCATATTAATCAGGGCGCCACCGCTATTCCCCGGATTAATCGCGGCATCGGTTTGAATCACATCCAGCTGCCAATCCGGCTGCCCATCTTCATTCACGTCAACCGGCATACTTCGTTCTAACGAGCTAATGATCCCCTGGGTCACGGTCCTGGAAAAATGTAATCCTAAAGGATTCCCAATGGCGATGGCCGGTTCTCCGACTTGGAGGTTGGCTGAAGTGCCAAACTCGGCGACTGATTCTACCTGGTCGGCTGGAATCTCCAACACCGCGAGATCAGTGAGGGGGTCGACTCCTACCACATGACCTTTCACTCGCGTGCCATTAGCCAAGGACACCTCCACATCTACTGCTCCACGAATGACATGGTAATTGGTCACGACTAAGCCTTTTCCATTCTGCTTCGAGAAAATCACACCGGAACCCGTTCCCCGTTCGACCGCTTGCGTATTGCGCGACCAAAAATCCCGCATTTCTTGGATATTGACGATGCCAACCACGGCTTTCTCTACTTGGCTTACAGCTCTCACGGTGTCTGTCTCTACCTTCACTTGGACGACTTGTTCAACGGCAGGCTTGGGTGGTTCAGGAGCTGGCGCATAGGCTGGAGCACTTGCCGCAGGGAGGTTGAGTTCAACATAACCCGACTGCAGAAGAAAGGGCAAGAGAGCCAAAACCACGAATCCGCCAATCATGGAAGACACCAGAGAGACAGCTATGATCGAAAAGGCGCCGAAACGCTTTTTACGTGGACTTCGTTTATAATACTCGTCGAGATCAACCTTTTCCAATTCATTTCCCTCCTTCCTCATAGGGTATATAAATCTAGCAAAAGGGCTAATCTGTAAATATAACTTTCTAGAGAGGGGACCAAATCATGGGACGTTTCAATCCGTTTAATGAAGTGGAAGTCATCGCCCAAATTGCTGATCTTAAAGAAGTAGATTACAAGAATACCTTAGTCATTACCGCCTTAGTTGAATTACTAGTGGAAAAAGGCATCCTCTCCCGACAAGAAATCCTAAGTAAAGCACAAGAGCTCGAAGTCGATTTAACCTTGGATTTACTCACTCCTGACCGATTAAATTAAATTTCATCCATCGGTGTTGGCTTGATAGGGGATGTATCCAATAGCTTCACTTCCTCCATTGTGTCAAAGCCGCTCTCTTCCAAAATATTTTTCACGGTTAGCCTCGCTAGCTCCGTCATGTTGTTATCTTGGCTGAGATGGGAGAGATACACTTTCTCTCCCGTTCCTTGCAGGATATCCGACAGGGCAATCGCTGCATCCTCATTGGATAAATGACCGACATCGCTTAGAATCCGCCGCTTAATGTTCCATGGGTAGTGACCCATCCTCAGCATTTCTACATCGTGATTGGATTCAAAGATGTACGCTTGAGAGCCTTGGATTTTATCTTTGATCCGCTGACTGACATAGCCAAGATCCGTCGCAAGAGTCAGCTTTTTTTCTCCTTCATAAAAACAAAATCCCATCGGAAAGGCGGCATCATGGGATATCCCGAAGCTCTCAATGGTTAGATCTCCAAAATGCTTGACTTCCCCTTCATCAAAGAGAAATTTTTGTTCAATAGGGACTTCTCCAATCAGCTTATCTAATTGCTCCCATGTTTTTTCGTGACTATGAACGGGAAGCTTATAGCGCCGAGCGAGTACCCCTACCCCTTTGATATGATCGGCATGTTCATGGGTCACTAAAATCGCATCTAGACTCTGCGGCTCCACCCCCACTTCCCTTAGTTGCGCTTCGACTTGCTTTCCACTTAAACCTGCATCAATCAGGATCTTCGTTTGATCGGTTTCTACTAGAATTGAATTGCCGGTACTTCCACTTGCCAGTATACTAAATCTCATTCCATTTCCTCCATTTAACTATCTTTCTTCGGAAGAGAAGGCGCCTTCTCCATCACTCCCGTAATGGCATTGACATAGTGCACCTGATTCGATCCATGGATGATACGCCAGACAGGTACAATCACTTGAATATCCGCATCATACGTATGGCCGAAATAGCCTATATCGATGGCATGAACCGTTTCTCCGCTCTCAATTAAGCCGTTTTCTACAAGGGTTCGCAAGGCCGTATGAGAGGAGATGACTTTTTTTCCAGAGCCCTTGTTTACCACTTGGAAATGAACCTGGCGATACCCCACCACCTTTTGATCCAGGATCGTCAGTTCCAACGTCGCACCAAAGAAGGGATAGGATTCCCACTGCTGATGGTACGTCAGCTTCTCTGATTGTTGAACATAGGGGTCCATCTTGTACTCATCAAAATAGAGAATATTCTCGGAGAACGTCTTGTTCACTT
>JBEQAI010000449.1:0-2967 GCA_041640415.1 Ammoniphilus sp.
GCCAGAATCAAACCAAGTGGCAGCTGGGTCAAAATCGAAGCGAGGGTTAGCAATAAATTGTTCTTAAGAGATTGCAGAAAAATAAAATCGGAAAGAAGCTTAACGTAATTGCTTAGTCCTACAAAGGTTTGCGTCGACCCAATCCCCGTCCAATTATACAAACTATAGTAAAAGGTTGATATGATCGGGTATACAACGTACGTGAGATAAATGGCAAGAGCCGGTCCCATAAAACTTAGGATAAGCAGCCCCTTTTTCCATGTCTGGCTTGATACGGACCGTCGGGCAGCCGTCTGGACAGAAACCACGTTGGGGTCGGAAGTTAGCTCATGTTTCACTAGGGAACCCTCCCTTATATTTTAATGGAGGAGAGAGGAGTCCTCTCTCCAGCTTACTATTTCAATAATTCCGCTGCTTTTTGTTCCATCTGCTTCGCAGCATCTTCAGGTGTGACGGATAATCCTAGCAAGGCTTGAGTCAAATCCTTCTGCAGTTCTGCGAGCTCAGGCGGTAGAGTCTGATCGTAAAACGTTTGCATAAATTCAGCGTTGTTCAACAATTCAACCGCTTGGATAGCAAAAGGATCTTTATACTCTACCCCTTTCACGGCTACAAGAGCTCCTGTTCCATCCGTGAATTGCTGGGCTGTTTCTACACTGGTCAATTCTTTGATTAATGCAAGGGCGAGTTCCGCATTTTTGCTGTTAGCAGCAACGGAGAAAATCGGTGAAGTTCCTCCCACCACATTAGTAGGGTTCCCTTGTCCTCCCTCAATTGCAGGAAACGGAAACATTCCCAATTTCTCTACAAAAGCTGGGTTCTCCGTTTTCACGGCGTTAACATAACTGCTGGTTTGCAATTCCATAGCCGCCTTGCCTGTATACATGAGCTGACGCGATTGTCCGTTATCATAGCTCAAACCGTTAAATCCTTTGTTAAAGACTTCCTTTTTAGCCATATCTTGTATGATTTCACCAGCTTTCACAAAACCCGGATCATCAAATTTTGCTTCTCTTGTAAAGGCTTGTTTGAACAAGTCGGAGCCCGCTACACGATCGGCAATGTACGCGAACAATAACAATCCCGGCCACTTTGCTTGATTCGCCATGGCGATCGGTTCAATCCCATTGCTCCTCAAGGTTTCAGCAACCTTTAGAAATTCCTCGTAGGTTTTAGGCACTTCCAAATTAAATTTTGCGAAAATTTCTTTATTATAATAGAAAGGAACGATACTCACTCCCAGCGGAACGCCATAAACCTTGTCGTTGAACGTAGCGTTATTGATAGCAACCGGCAAGTAGTCATCCTTGTTCACTTGCCCTGATATATCCAAAACTTGTCCTGCATCAACAAACTGCTTCAACCATCCCCCGCCCCAGGAATGGAATACATCCGGAGCATCGCCTCCTCCAATCGCAACGGATAGCTTGGTCTTGTAGGCATCATTAGGAATTTGAACCGCTTCCACTTTCACACCCGGATTCTTCTCTTCAAAGCGTTTTACAGCTTCTTCTAATACTTCCTTACGTTTTCCCGGTTCTATAAACCAAAACGTTAATTTCTTCTGTTCACCGCTTACTTCTTTTGTTGCGGTTGGCTGAGAAGATGCCGATTCATTGGAAGCTCCTCCTCCTCCTCCGCATGCCGATAGTAAAACCATTGATGCAACCGTTAGCCAAGATAATAGTTTTTTCAAAGAAAGACCCTCCTTTTTTAATTTAAAAAGATAAACCGCTTGCAATATCAATTGTTACGAATAGCTACACCCCTTATCAGTTAAGTTTGAATTGTTTTACTAAGAGCTATGGTATCACTTCCTAGTTTCTTTGTCCAGCGGTTAAACAAACTAAATATATTTATTTTTTGTAATGTTTTCTTGTATAATGGCTTTACGAAATACTTGAATTACCTATAATTTTTTCTTTTTTGTTTCCACGTCTAAGAGTTACTAAGTTTATACAATAAACAAAGTTAAAGGAGGCATAGGCTGGTAAGTAAAAGAAGCTCCGTATCGAGAGCCCCTATTTCCCTGTATCAACTCATGTTAACCCACGAATAGAAGGAGGCAAATGAGAAATGACCATGATCCAAAATCCTGTCTTGCCTGGTTTTAATCCTGACCCGTCCATTTTAAGAGTAAACGAGGATTACTATATTGCGACGTCCACCTTTGAGTGGTTTCCCGGCGTGCAAATCCATCATTCGAAAGATTTGGTGAATTGGAGGTTGCTCCCCCATCCTTTGACCCGCAAGTCTCAGTTGAATATGGAAGGAAACCTGAACTCAGGAGGAGTATGGGCTCCATGCTTAAGCTATGCGGATGGGGTCTTTTATCTTATTTTTACGGATGTCAAGAGCCGGAAGGGCGCATTTAAGGATACGCATAACTATTTGTGCACCGCAACGGACATCATGGGCCCTTGGTCGGATCCCATCTACTTGAACAGCAGCGGATTTGATCCCTCTCTCTTCCACGATGAGGATGGATCCAAGTGGCTCGTGAATATGCTGTGGGATCATCGCAAAGGAAAGAACAAGTTCGCGGGAATTGTCATTCAGGAGTTTTCCGTGGAGCAGCAAAAATTGGTGGGCCCTGTAAAGAATATTTTTAAAGGGACTGATTTAAAGCTGACTGAGGGTCCGCACCTATACAAGCATAACGGCTATTATTACTTAATGACGGCTGAGGGAGGAACGCAGTATGAGCATGCGGTAACCATGGCTCGATCTGAATCTCTATTCGGCCCCTATGAAGTGGATCCGACGAATCCGATTCTTACCTCCTCCGGGCATCCCGAATTGGAGCTGCAGAAGGCCGGTCACGCCAGCCTTGTAGAGACTCATACGGGAGAATGGTACCTGGCCCATTTATGCGGACGCCCTGTGAAAGATAAATACTGCAATTTGGGAAGGGAAACGGCTCTCCAACGCTGTGAGTGGACAGAAGACGGGTGGCTTCGATTGGCA
>JBEQAI010000450.1:0-2964 GCA_041640415.1 Ammoniphilus sp.
TCGCATTCCCGTGGACGCAGCCTTTGTAATTTCTAAACCGACTAAATGCCAGTAGTCTGCATTCAGCTGAAGAACATTGCTTAACTTTTCTTGCCCGTCAATGATGACCTTCTCACCGTTATAGGCAGCCAACGTTTTAACTAGGCCTGGTTCACCACTGAACTCCTTCTTAATATTGATCATGGAAGAAGGCGTGTACGTACCGCCGCGCATAAAAATCGTTTCCCCTGGCAGTACATATTGAATGGCGGTCTCTAGATTCATAGGATCATTAATAGTACCTGTTGCGGAAGCCGTTCCTGTCGGCGAAACATAAAGCCCTGCTCCGCTGTTGTAAATCTTTTTGGTCACCGTTAACGTCTTTGTAATCGGTGCAGTGCTTGGCCCTCCCACTGGAGTATAAGTAACAGAGAAACCCGTTGTATCCCCCTCTAAATGGGTTGGGTAAGCGTACACCTCTCCCGCTTTCACCGCAGCTTCACTAACAACCGTTGCTCCATCCTTGGTAACCGAAAGAACGCCATCATAATTGGCTAATGCTTTCAATATATAGTCGGATGAACCAGAAGTCGAAGCCGATACAACATTCATTGCCGCATTCGCTGGCTTCACCTCAACAGGAGTTCTTGGAAGCGTATTGGCTTCGCTAAGCGTAAGCTTGGCATTCTCAATGGCGATTTTTGCGTTTCTCGCTGCATAAAACCCTACATGCATCTTATTCGGATCAATGACTTGAACCCAGTCTGCTCCTTCTACTCTTCGCTCGAAAGTTTTAGGCTCACCCGCATGAGTGAACGTCGCAGACATGATAAATTGACTATCTGTTCTCTCCAGCTTGACTCGTACTGGTGTACCAGTCGGCAATGCATACTTACTATCTGTTGTAAAAGCGGAAGCATTCAACTGGCTGCCTAGATTCCCCCACGGATACTCCACTCCTGTCCGATAAATGGGGCTGATGCCATGGCGCATCATGCCGACACCAAAAATATTTGAGGCAGCCGGCACCTCCTCATACCCTAGGATCATCGGATCTTGACGAGCTCCTCCATTCACATCGCGGACCATGATCCCCGCACTGTCTTGAGAGTTCGAAGCCGCCCCTGTTTCCGGACCAAACTGCTCGACAATCAAGTCTGCCTCCAAAACAAAGTTATGCATTCTAGGATCCAGCGTCGTATAATAAAACGTTAATCCGTCATGCCCCGGCGCTAGCTTTCCTCCGCGGCTCTCTACGACAATCCTCCCGTCAATCGTTCCCGGAACTTCTGGAGCTGCATAGTTTGTCCCCACCTTGTGCGGCAGAACATTCGAAGCAAAATTCAAATCCGTAGACTGCCCGAAGGTGACTGATTCCCAGACTAAATTCGGAGCAGACTCTTCCTCTGCCAGGACGGCAAAAGAAAACGAATTCAGCACTAATAATAAAGAAAGAACTAAGACTATAGACCTAGTGAACACTTTCAATAGTTCTCAACTCCTATTCCTAATATTTCGAACACACTGAATATTATAGAGGATAGGGTGATGAAAGGGATTACAATATTTTTATAGTTTTGTTTAAAATCTTTTTAAAAAAATAACCGGATTTCTCCGGTTATGTTTAATGAGCAGCCCTCTGATGGACGAAATAGCCGTAGATATCCGGTTAATGAGTCGATGAGTGTGACTTTTTTAGCTTTTATACGGATTTAATCGTATATCTACGATTAACTTGCTAAATTTTATCCATTTATCCAAATTAACCGGAATTCTCCGATTAACTTCAGCCGCCCCCACCTACTCCTTCTTCGCCAGTCCGTACTTATGCAACTTATACTGCAAGGCCTGCCTCTTGAGTCCGAGGGCTTCGGCTGTTTTGCTGATGTTGCCCTTGCACTCTTCCAGTACATTGACGATCGTGTCCCGTTCGAACTCCTCGAGCATGTTGGGGAGGTCGATATTCCCTTTGGGGCGCTGCAGTCGATTAAGCACAGGCAGCTCCTGTGGACGACCATCCAGTAAATGTTGGGGAAGATGCTGGAGCTCGATCGTTTCAAATCCAATATCCATCATGTTAAAAGCCGATTCAATGGCGTGCCCTAATTCTCGGATGTTGCCGGGCCACCCGTAATGCAGCAAACGCTCAGATACCTGATCACTAACCCCTCGGACATGAGAACCAAACAAGGAGTTAAACTTCTGGATAAAATGCTCGATAAGCAGCGGGATATCCTCTTTTCGCTCTTGCAACGAAGGCAGCTCGACTTGCACGACATTGAGCCGGAAGAATAGATCAGAGCGAAGGATGCCCTGTTCTAAAGCCTCATGGGCTGGAATATTCATAGCCGCCATCACCCGAACATCAATCTCTTGCTCGGAGGAAGCGCCAATCCGGCGGATTCTTCCTTCTTGCAAGACCCGAAGGAGCTTGGCCTGCAAAGATAAATCCAAACTATTCAGCTCATCCAAAAACAGTGTTCCGCCATTCGCTTGCTCAAAGATTCCTGGCCGGTCTATTGCACCGGTAAAAGCCCCTTTGGTCGTTCCGAATAGAAGACCTTCCATGAGCTCCCTAGGCACCGCGGCACAGTTCTGCCCAATAAAGGGCTCGTCCCGGCGGATGCTTGCATTGTGTATACTTTGAGCGACCAGTTCTTTTCCTGTTCCCGTAGGACCACATATCATCACAGGAGAGTGAGTCCTCGCGGCTTTTTTGGCAATGGAGATGGCCTGCTGAAAAGCCGGGCTATCCCCAATCATATCACTAAAGTGATAGTCCGCTGTGCCCGTAAACGCCCGATTCTTCTTCCGCGACTCCACGAGCTGCTGGCGCAAGTCGAGAATTTGGTCATACATGCTCATCACGTTCGTAATATCTTTGGCTATCTCTACGGCCCCGATAATCTCATCCCCCTCATAAAGAGGGTAGGTGCTGTTAATGGACGTCACCGTTTTACCTTGAACATTCACATAGGACTGAAT
>JBEQAI010000451.1:0-2961 GCA_041640415.1 Ammoniphilus sp.
TGACGGATCTTCATATAAACCAGTAATGACTCCAGTTAGGTGGGACAGGAGTTTTTTTTATGGCTTTAACCCATCATACAATACATGGTAAAATGTTCTTTACAGTAATTTTTACCCAGAATAGGAGGTTTTATGGTACATAGAGTATTACTTTTATGGATGATGCTTACACTCTTTGCATCGGCTGCATTTGCTGAAGGACCGCAACTGGTTCCACTCCCAGAGGAAATGGTAGTGGAGCAGCCGTTTGAAAACGGGACTGGGAAGGAGAGAAAGGTTCGATTCCTAAATGGAGACGAATACTGGATTCAACAATTCACATTTGAACAGACAAGCCCAAAGCTGCATACTCACCAGTTCACTATTCCTGGTAAAGAGGGAACCTTCAAGTATATAGCTATCGAAGGTGGCAACAGAGTTTGGAAGACGGTCCCTTTAAGTGGGAATTTGCCGCTGGCAGCAGGGTTTATCGACACGACAGAAGCCCATTGGTATATTAGCTATCCAACCTTGTTTGAGGTTGACGATCAGCTCCTAACGCGAACGGAAAGCTATCGAGCGATTCCGGTTTATGCGAGGGAACACGAGAATGGTTATACCTTGACTTACTCCTTTTATCAGAGGAGCGGGATGGTCGGAGAGATGTGGGCAGTAAGCTCTCAAGAAGAGCTCGTTCCATGGGAGCAAAATCCGAATATGGAGCCGGTATGGAGCTTGCTTGATATGTCCAGGGAAGGCAAGTGGACATGGGATGGGATGTATGTAAAGACACCGAGCAGCTATGAGCCAACAGGTTCCCATGTGTTTTACCGATTCCCGGATAACTATATTGCAAGATCCTTTGTTCGTACAGGAGGCAGCCGGCTAGCTGACAATTTAGGCTGGGTCATGTTGAAGCAAGGAGTAAAAAACCAAAATGAAGCGGGTTATTGGTATACCGGTCCAAAATCCACTTGGCTTTGGAAGGATTACCAAATTGGGGCCGGCTTTTTTGATACCCGATTTAACACGGATTTTGCTCGGTTGTTACTAGATGGTTATGCCAAATATGGAGATGAACAATTTTTGGATTCCAGTCTTCTGTACTCCAAATGGTTAATGAATCATGCCAATACGCAAGGGATATTCATGAAAAAAGGTACACAGTGGGGCGTATTGGTGCCAGACTATGCTCATGCATCTCCCCATAAAAAAACGCACGCTTCCCTCAATCATCAACTTTCCGAGGTTAACTATTTCTTTGATTTATATCGACTGACGAATCAATCTTTCTACCAAACGTATGCACAGAATATGCTAAACGGAATCAAGTGGACAAGAGATCAGTGGGTCAAGCCGAATGGGGACCTTGAATACGGACTTTTGGGTGGAAAAGGGATGGGGCTTGATTATCCATACTTAACCTATAATGATCTATGGGAGACGCAAAAGATCCTCAATGACCTCTATGGCGCGAGGGATCCCGATTTGGATTACCTTATGGAAATTAAGAAGAAGTGGATGGACAAGCAAGGGATCGTAGGCTACAAGAAGTAAAAGAATCAATCTATCTAAAATAATTCTGGTATTGGGGATGGGAAGGAAGCTAAAATTTCACAAGCATTTTCGGGCGTTGATTCCTATAGAGAATCACGCTTTTCTTTTTGCGGAAATTGGCAATTCATTTTGAATGTGAGTTCGTGCCATTAGGATAGGGAAGGGAGAGAAGTCTCGATCCAAAGCAATCGTTTTGATGCTCTTGCGAGCGTGCTGAGAGCTGGATCAGGGCAACAAAGTCGTTGATTGGTGCCCACGCAGCCGCTCGAGAGCCTGATCAGGGCACCAAAACCATCAATTGCTGCCCTGAAACAGCTAAGGCTCTGAAATGATGCCCTCGATAAGGCTTGATGAGATCCTGAGTGACAAGGCAAGGCGACAAAGTCTCGAACCTGCCTGAATACAAGCCACTATCGGTGTCGATAGCGGGGGAACGGGATTTGTATCGGTCTTTTTCTAATTTAAGTGGCATTTTTATTAATTAAATGTTTACGGGGATCAATTCATAGAGGAACCAAAACTACTGAGGTTCCTCTTTTTCGTTAGGCAAGTATTGAGCAGGAGTCCTTAGCAATGACTTCTTTTTTGGGGCATTTAGTCAGGCGGTTTGTTAGATTTGGTTCAAATATTGGCGCGGTGTACCCTAGTATGCAACCTGTCTATATTGTGGATAAATGGATAAGTATTGGATAGAGACAGGGAAATTAAGGATAAAGGGGTATTGTACGTAAAATGGACGGTCTCCATAGACAATTCCTTTAAGTGCAGTAGCTATTTATTTTTGAAATATTCTAAAACGTTCCTGCAACTTTTTGATTGAACTCCCCGTCATCTACATAAGCCTTTCCAACTAAATTTAAGCAACCATGTAAATCTTTTTTCCATTCTGCTAATACTTCGTCACTCATTTTAAGATTAATGGATTCATAGTTGTACACGTAACCAATATCTAAAAATAATTCTGGTGTAATATCTGAATGCGTGAGAGTATATTTCCTTCCTTCAATTGGTTGATTGAAAGTGGCAGGTGGAATAAGTCTTACGGATAATTTCTGTGGGTTAAAAACGGACATATAATCCTCCCTCTATTTAAGGTCAATACGCTTGATCCCATAGAAAAAATAAACTTATAGGCATTACTTTATGTGGGTTAACAACTATATGACTGAATTGATTTCATGAAAGATAGGGTTAACCTTGGTGCGTCTAACAACGTTAGGTGTTACCACGATATTCGGTCTATTCGGACAGCATTAGAGTCTAAACGGGGGTCTGATACGGACAGCATTAAAGGCCAAACATGGGATGGAGTCCGAATGCGGTTCTGATTCGGAGAGTGTTATTGGAGGTGTAATTTTGGATAGATTTTTAAGTGTTTTTGGCATTGTTGTATTTTTGGGTAGTCTTATCTTCTTGGTAATGAGT
>JBEQAI010000452.1:0-2955 GCA_041640415.1 Ammoniphilus sp.
AATTTCATATAAAATAAGACAATTTTCTACTTGATAAAAATACCAATCGAACCAAATATCATCTGCAAATCTATTTTTTTTATTTTTACCCAGTATTTTAAGCTACTCTCCCGCTTCCATATGATGTTATTGTTATATGAGATTACCAAACCACGTAAATCTATCTAAAACATCAAATGAGAGGAATTTCAGCATGAAAAAGCTAAAATTATTACATATTGCCTTAAGCGGCTCGTTGCTTCTCGGTGGCTTACTAACAGGCTTTGTCCCTACTTCCTCCGCTGCCTCCTTAGGTCAAGAGGTGGCTGATCGCGCTCAGGACTATATCAACTATAAGATAACAGATTTTCAATCCGCAGATTTTGTTTCCTATGTGTACGGCAAGGAAGGAGTTCGACTGCCAGATAGCTTGAGAGAATTAAGCAAGCAAGGAGAGCTCATCCTAAAATCAGATCAATTGAAGCAAGGCGATGTTTTATTTTTTGGGACAAGCAAGTCGAATCTGATTGCAACGGGTATCTATATAGGTAATGGAGAATTCGTTATTGCCTATCAACCTTATGAGCGGATAAAGAAGATGAATCTTCGCACCAGTGAGGTAGCCAAAAAATATTTTCTTGGCGCCAAGAGAATTCAAGGTCAAACTATGACATCCCCAGCTTGGAACGTCACAGCGGACCGGGTTATTTCAGAAGGGATGAAACATCTGGGTGTGCAATACAAGCTCGGAGCTGACTATAAAAAGGATGGCTCCATGAGATTCGATTGCAGCTCTTTTACTCAATACGTTTTTGCAAAAGCAGCTGGTTTTGAGCTAAAACGGACATCTAGAGCTCAATTTTTGATTGACGGAAGTAAGCAGCTTACACGAGATCAGCTTCGAAAAGGAGATCTTGTCTTTTTTACCACTGAAAATAACTACGAAAAATACAATGCAGGCGACTATCGCCGAAATGGGCATGTTGGTATCATTAAGGAAGTCCGTGCTGACGGCTCAATTGATGTCCTTCACAGCTTCCCAAAAGGCGGTGTGATTATTCAAACTATGGATGCCAAGAAAAATAATTATTTGTCTAAGACCTTCCTTTATGGGAAACGAGTGATTGCCGATAATGGAACAGAAGCACGCGATGTAGCGATGGCTAAGACAGGATTAACAGAACGCAAATAAGCGGTTAAATCTAAAAAAGCTCGGCGCACCAACCTGTCTACAGGCTGTCGCCGAGCTTTTCTGCTGGGGGACTAATTTCTGCTGCCTTTTTTCGTTCAAGCAATCTTTGACCCTGTTCTAAGAGGATGCAGACGGCAACCCCCATAGCTAACCCATTTCCCATAAAGATGGCCAATCCAGGTGGAATCGTGGAAAGAGAAGTTTGAGGAAGGCTCATACTGCCGAAGCCAATCATTAGAGAGATTCCGATAATGACTACGCTTCGTTCTTGCAGAGGGGCAGAGCCGTATACTTTTAAACCAAAGCCTAGCATTTGAACAAAGGAGAAAAAGACGGCAGCATAAGCCACGGGGACAGGTATAGAAGAAATATAGACTAAGAGTATAGGAAAGAAACTACATAATATGACAATAGTGCTTCCGAACAGAAAAGAAAAATGATCTTTTATTCGAGTTGTTAAGATAAATCCCGCAGTATACGATAATGGAACAAAGCTTAAGGCGGAAAAAAAGCTGGATAACAATTGGCTTAAGCCTACAAGTATATCCCCCACCAAACAGCCGTCGGCCCTTCGATAATGGGCAAACGATGACCGAACAAGCACTGAAGAATAGAAACAATGCCCATAACGAATAAGCTTCTTTGTACCAGCTGAGTGATCTCCTCCGAGGAGAGCGAAAATGCATCTCCGATGGTGATTGGAGCTACTAAACAGCCTGCTAGCATGATGAGGAACCACTGAGTAGAAGCTAGGGTCTGCTTCACTTGTATCAACTCCAAACCTTAATGAGTAGGAAACGCTACCTCTATGTCCTTCTATTCGAAATTCAAGCAATATATTCTATAAACATCGATCAGCCTCTGCTATCCTTGATCTACTTTCGGTTCCTTCTCGTGTTTTACTAAGTATTCAACATAAACAAGTTCATAATCTTATTAATTCTGAATATTTTGACTATTTTAAATGAATGTGTTATGATTAGTACAAGGATAAGGCAAGGACGTTATTATTATCAAAAGGAGGAATGAGGATCATGTCTTTCGAGAACTTTGACGAAATCTATAGAGTTTGCTGCGAACTATCGGAACCTGAAGAACATTCTTTACATTGGGTACATCATTTAGCTATAGACAATCTTGGCGAAGTTGGGATGCCAGGACGCAAGAAGAGAGCCGCTCGATGGAAAAGCAGCAGACCCCCTCTTCCGCTACCAATCAAAGAAGTCTCAGAGGAACTTTTTATCTAAGCAGAAGATGGCATCTTCAAAATTAAATAAATAAAGGGAAGTGAACGACATGTCGGTTCTAACTCTTGATGACCTTGAGGTACCCAGCAAAGTAACTCAAAACTTTATAGAACAGCATTCGCTCAAGCCACTTTATCCTTTGATACAAACTCAATTGAGTGATGTCGGCGTAGTCATAACTGATCGACATTCGAAGATTCGCTATATTAATCGAGCGTTTACTAGGATAACAGGATATAATTTTAAAGAAGTAAAAGGAAAAAATCCTAGGATACTACAATCGGGTTATCATGATACCTCCTTTTATCAAACCATGTGGCAATCTATCGTCCGAACCGGACAATGGATAGGAGAAGTATTAGATCGACGAAAAGACGGTAATATCTATCTTGAGTCCTTGCATATTATTGCGTTGAAAAATGACAAAGAGGAAGTAACTGGATATATTGGTATCATCACGGACATTACGGAGTACGAAGCAACTGAGTCTCAGACTCGCTGCATTGAGGATTTACGTGATCAATTGTACACTGTGGT
>JBEQAI010000453.1:0-2943 GCA_041640415.1 Ammoniphilus sp.
GTGAAGATGCTGAAAGAGGAAGAGCATTTTGCCATTGATGAAAAGACACGCGGGATCACGTTGACAGACGATGGGGTGTCTCGCATTGAAAAAGCGTTCAACATCGACAATTTGTACGATGCGAATCATATGATTTTGAATCACCATATTCAAAATGCCCTGCGTGCGGAATATATTATGAAGCGTGACGCGGATTACGTCGTTCAAGACGGGGAAATCATCATCGTTGATGAGTTCACGGGACGGATGATGCAAGGGCGCCGCTACAGCGACGGGCTGCACCAGGCGATTGAAGCGAAGGAAGGCTTGAAGGTTCAAAATGAGAGCATGACGTTGGCGACGATCACGCTGCAAAACTACTTCCGTATGTACGAGAAGCTGTCCGGGATGACCGGTACCGCGAAGACGGAGGAAGAGGAATTTAAGAAGATTTACGGCATGGATGTGGTGATCATCCCGACGAATCGTCCGGTGGCGCGTATTGATATGCCAGATATGATTTATAAGTCGGAAGCGGCTAAGTACCGTAACGCGGTGGAAGAAATCGTACAGCGTCATAAGACGGGTCAGCCGATTCTGGTGGGGACGACGACGATTGATAAATCCGAGTTGTTGTCTGCGATGCTGAAGAAAAAAGGCGTTCCGCACACCGTCCTGAATGCGAAGCATCATGCCAAGGAAGCCGATATCGTCGCACTTGCTGGTCAAAAAGGTGCGGTGACAATCGCCACCAACATGGCGGGTCGTGGAACGGATATTAAGCTAGGCGAAGGCGTTCATGAGCTTGGAGGTCTTCATATCCTAGGTACGGAGCGTCATGAAAGCCGCCGTATCGACAACCAGCTTCGCGGACGTGCGGGCCGTCAAGGGGATCCGGGTTCCTCTCAGTTCTATCTTTCTTTGGAAGATGAATTGATGCGTCGTTTCGGTTCGGAGAATATCATGAATATGATGGAACGCTTGGGGATGGAGGAAGATGTGCCGATTGAGAGCCGCATGGTTTCTCGTGCCATTGAAGCCGCTCAGAAGCGCGTAGAAGGCAATAACTTTGACGTGCGTCGCGTCGTTCTCCAATACGATGATGTGATGAATCAGCAGCGTTCGGTGATTTATAAGCAGCGTCGTGAGGTGCTAGAATCGACGGATTTACGAGAGATCGTGATTAAGATGATTTACTCGCATGTGGATCGTTTGATCCAGAATTTCTGCCCGGAAAGCGAGGTTCCGGAGGAGTGGAACCTAGAAGGTCTGATCGAACAGTCGAATGCCGCGTTCTTGGAAGAAGGCGTGCTGACGGTGAAAGACATCAAGGGAATGGAAGCAGAAGAGATCACGGAGAAGTTCCATCAGGTCATCAACGATCTGTATGCTCAGCGTGAAGCGTATATCGGTGCCGAGAACATGCGTGAGTTTGAAAAAGTGGTGCTTCTACGTTCTGTGGACAGCAAGTGGCTGGATCATATTGATGCGATGGATCATTTGCGCCAGGGGATCCACCTTCGTGCGTATGCGCAGACCGATCCTTTACGCGAATACCAGTTTGAAGGCTTTGAAATGTTCAATGATATGATTGCCCGCATCGAGGAAGAAGTGGCGACCTATATCATGAAAGCGGCGGTTTCCGTCAATAACCTGGAGCGGCAGGAAATTGCGAGAGGGCAAGCGGTGAATCCAAAGGATGAAACGCCAAAAACCATCGTTCGCCGTGAGGAAGATAAAATCGGACGCAATGATCCATGCCCTTGCGGGAGCGGGAAGAAATATAAGAATTGCCATGGGGAGTGATGGACGTGGAAGTGTCCGAATTACGCAACGAGCTATCCATCATAGCTAAAAAGTTAACTGAGATCAGGGGGTCTCTTTGACCTCGATTATAAAGAAAAGCGCATTGCCGAGCTAGAAAACCAAATGTCGGAACCGACTTTCTGGGATGATAATGAAGCGGCTCAGAAGGTGATTAACGAGGTTAATGTGTTGAAGGATTCGGTGACGAAGGTAAACGAACTGGACAGCAGCCAGGAAGATCTCTCCATGATGCTGGAACTCATGGTGGAGGAAAAGGATGATTCCTTATTGCCTGACCTCGTGGAGGGCGTGAAGGGATTGATCAAGGACGTCAGCGATTTTGAGCTGCAGCTGTTGCTGAGCGGACCTCATGATAAGAACAATGCCATCCTGGAGCTTCATCCGGGAGCCGGTGGAACCGAATCGCAGGACTGGGCGGAGATGTTGTTGCGCATGTACACGCGTTGGGCGGGGCAGCAAGGCTTTAAGGTCGAGACCATGGATTACCTGCCTGGGGATGAAGCGGGGGTCAAAAGCGTTACGCTGTTGATCAAAGGGTATAACGCTTATGGGTACTTGAAGTCGGAAAAAGGCGTGCACCGTTTGGTGCGCATCTCGCCTTTTGACACCTCCGGTCGTCGCCATACGTCTTTTGTCTCTTGCTCCGTTGTTCCAGAGATTGAAGATGATGTCGATGTAGAAATTCGTACCGAGGACTTGAAGGTGGATACGTATCGTTCCAGTGGAGCTGGTGGGCAGCACATCAATACGACGGACTCGGCGGTTCGGATTACGCACATCCCGACGGGAGTGGTTGTTACCTGCCAATCCGAGCGCTCCCAGATCAAGAATCGGGAAAAAGCGATGAAGATCTTAAAAGGCCGACTCTACGAAAAGAAAATCGAAGAGCAGGAAGCCGAGCTAGCCAAGATCCGCGGGGAGCAAAAGGAAATCGGCTGGGGAAGCCAGATCCGATCCTATGTTTTTCACCCTTACAGCATGGTCAAAGACCATCGCACGGGCGAAGAAACCGGAAACGTGCAGGCTGTAATGGATGGCGAGATCGATCATTTTATTAATGCGTTTTTGCGGAAGCAGATGAATGACTAAATGAAAAAGGCTAATCCTCCTTAAGACAAGGGAGGGTTAGCCTTTTTT
>JBEQAI010000454.1:0-2903 GCA_041640415.1 Ammoniphilus sp.
CCGCCTCAGCACAACTCGGACCGACTACGGTCTGCGTAAAAATATCTTGTCCTGCTTTAAAAGCCGTCGTCATTTCAACCCCTTCACAATTTCCTTTTACCTTAATCCAAAAATCAAGAGTAGAATCCACCTTGACCGGTATATCAAATTTGATTCCCGTGACATTCGTTGTGGGATCCGGTTTTGTCATCACCTCGAATGGGTGTGAAGCTTCCGCAATCTCCAAGCCTGGATCAACCGCTAAGCCCCAATGACTGAGATCGTGTCCTTCACCCGTTCCTTTTATCTGATAATGAAAGGTTGTGATATCCTGATTCGCATCATATATTCGTTCTTTTAGTTCAATAGAAAAGTAATTCTGCTTCTCTGCACCTGCCCCACTAATCAAAAAGAATACCATCGCAAAAATACTAAAAAAGGTATATAATTGCTTTTTCATTTTTTTACTACCTCCACTTAATTTTTAGTATATTTATCGTTTTATAAGAATATGATTCTATTAACCTCAACCCTCACTCCCATTCTATTGGTTTGCCGGCTTAACTAGAGTTAAGTATACTAGAATAAAAATGAAAAATATGTAAAAGTAACACAGTAATTAACTTGGAGTTTTGTCGAATTGGCATATTATTATGGAATATTTTATATAGAGGTGAGCCTAGTGTTTAATGAATGGTTAGTGTTTAGCAGCGATTCCCATGGTTGCACTCGATTTGAAGTGATATTTCCATTAAAATAGAAGTAATCATACCTTAGAAAGGGGAATACATTGATGAAGGAAATTCCTATTCCCTATGTCCGAGCCAATCAGTGGGGTATTGTAATCTTTATTTTGGCAGGGATCCTCTTGCAGCAGTATGCGCTGATCGCCGCCTTATTGGCAATCCAGATTCTAGGTTTCCTTGGAGGAATCCAATGGAACCTATTTGTCCAAGTCGCTAAGCCTTTTCTTAAAGATCGGCTGCAGCATGCCGAAACCGAGGCACAAGAACTGCAACGCTTCAATAATAGTATTGCGATCATTCTTCTTGCAGCGTCAACCCTAGCCTTCTATATGGGAGGGACCACCCTCAGTGTGATATTAGCTGGAATGGTAGCCCTGGCAGCATTTGTTGCGATCTGTGGTTACTGCATCGGTTGTACTCTGTACTTTCAATATAAGCAATGGAAGCTCAGAAAACGATAAAACCCTCTCGCAGTGAGAGGGTTTTTTCATCTTATTGACCTAACATCTGTTTTACATGATCCGGGTTTGCTTCCACCCATTCCTTTGCTACCTCTTCTGGTGTTGCTCCAGCTTCAATTTTAACGATCATTTGCTCAATATCCCCAACAGGGATGCTCCAGTTACTTAGGAAGGCAAATGCTTCTGGTGCTTTTTCTTGCAATCCTTTATTGGTGATGACATGTACCTCAGAGGCTTGGAAGATCCCCTTTGAATCCGGCAAGACCTTTAGATCAAAGTTTACAAACATCGGATGTGGACGCCAACCGACAAACAAAACAGGCTCCTTTTTATCGATTAATCGTTTAGCTTGCGTAAGCATGCCCGGTTCGGAAGATGCGGCATATTCCAACTTCAAGCCATAAGCCTCAATCAATTTCCGGGAAGTCTCTGTAATCCCCGCTCCTTCTTCAATTCCATAGATCATACCATTGAACAAATCTTCTTTCCCTGCGATATCATCTATCGAGTTAATATCCTCCATATAAGTAGGAACGACCCATCCCAGCTCGCCATTGGGATAGCTAACCGCTGTATCCACAAGCGTATCGGCATATTTCTCGATGTAATTCTTATGCATATCCGGAAGCCAAGCGTCCATGAAGATATCAATATCTCCTTTGGATAATCCGGTATAGACAACCCCGGCATCCGCCTTCTGAATCGAAACTTTATAGCCCATTTCCTCTAAAAGGTGCTTCGCCACATACGTAGGCGGAACGGTACTCGTCCATGGAGTTTCTCCGATGGTTAGTTCCACGCCTTGCGTGGACGAACCTGCCTCACCTGCTGGCTCTGATTGTTGAGCTGTCTCCTGAGCCCCCCCACATGCCGCTAAAACAAGCGCCGATATCCCAATGATACTGAGTCCTTTTTTAAATAGATTTCTCATTCCGAAATCACTCCTTATCTTATAGGTTAAGTTGCTTTTTTGCCTATAGCTTCTGTTACACGGTCCAAGATAATCGCTAGAACCACGATTCCTAATCCACCGACAAGCCCAATTCCTACATCTACTCGAGAAATTCCCGCCATGACAATGGAGCCAAGTCCAGGAGCTCCAATCATGGAGGCAATCACAGCCATCGATAGAGCTAGCATGATCGTTTGATTCACACCAGCTAAAATGGTGGATAAAGCCATCGGCAGCTGAACCTTCACGAGCATCTGCCAAGCGGTGCAGCCAAACGCTCTCGCCGCTTCCACCACATCCTCAGGAACTTGGCGAATCCCCAAATTTGTAAAGCGAACGGCTGGCGGGGCGGCGAATACAAAGGTAGCGATAACCGCTGGTACCCCTCCAATCCCGAACAAGAGAATGGTTGGAATCAAGTAGACGAAACTTGGTAAAGTTTGCATAAAATCAAGGATCGGGCGAAGCACGCGATCTACTCGATCATTTTTCGCACTCCAGATCCCTAACGGAATCCCTACGAAGATCGAGAACATCGTAGAAACTAACACGACAGCAAGGGTCTGCATGGCCGGCTGCCAGATATCCACCGAACCGAGATAAAGAAGTCCCAGCAAGCTGAAAATCGCGAGCCCTTTCCCTGCCGTTCGCCAAGCCACCACTGCAATCACGACGGCAATCAGCTCGGGTGGCAGCCAGATTAAAAATCCTTCGAACCCCTTTAAAAAAAAGGAGATATACTTACTTATTTGATCAAAAAATCCT
>JBEQAI010000455.1:0-2898 GCA_041640415.1 Ammoniphilus sp.
TGAAGAAGCCCATAGTGGGCTTCTTCATTTTGTATTCTCCCCAATCATAACCTTTATGCTGATCAGGAATCCGGAAAAAAAACAAATCAAGGTGATTTTCCAATCCAGCAAGTAATAGCAGAATAGGGTGGAGAAAAAAGTGAATAGCAACCAGCCTAACGATTCTTTCATTCGCATCCCCTCTTACATGGAGTTGGGATCGGTGGGCTTGGGTGCATCGACTTTTTTGTCCCTTTCAAAGTAAATGTCAGCAATGACTTCAGCTAAGGCGATAGCGGTATTGTAGCATTCTTCCAACGTGTTATCGATGCCACCGATTTCAATCAAGATGCTTTGCGGTGAAACGGATTGATTATATTCGCCGTTTCCTTCCGCTTTGCCTAGAACTCCAATCGATAGACCAGGATATTTTTTCTCAAGCCCGTAATGAATTTTCTTTGCCAGTTCTGCATTTTGCTCCCAATGCTTATTTCGTTTTCCTATTACAAAATAAGGCCTTGCGAAGGATTTTCCATTGACTACGGCGGTAGTTTGCTCTTTCGGCTGAGAATCACGATGGAGATCAAAAATATAACCGACATTTTCATGCTGTTTTAGTGCTGCTTGCACGGTTTTGAGAGATGCGGCATAGGAAAAGGCATAGGGCAATCCTTGTTCTTGAAGCATTTTCTGGTGATCGGTATTATCAAATGCTGTCTTGACTCCTCTTCGCTCTAATTCTTCCGCGAGTCTTTTGCTTACTAAGGTTATGTTTTTGGTTTCGTCGGTTACACTTGGATTGCTGGAAACATGTGTCCACGATTCGGTGTTATGTGTATTATAGATAAACACCAATGGCTGGGGTTGATCCGCCGTGACCTTTTTTTCCTCTTCTTCCGTCTCATCCTGATTAGCGGCTGCAGACTCAGGTGTCATTAATGCTTCGGTTGGGGGAGGAGACTCAATCACGAGATTTTGAAGATTCATATTCGCACCAGGAACAATGACCTCTACATGAAACATGGACAATCCGGGCAATTCTCTGCCAAGCAGAGAGCGGAGATCCGTGGGCTGGAGGCTGGTCATGGTTTCAAAGAGAAACAAAGATAAAGGCTTCGGCTGTTTTTCTAGCGCTTTTTGTTGATATCGAAGATAAGGTATCTCAAGTTCAAAAGCTTGAACGATCGTTTCGTGAGAGAGCTGTGACATAGCTTGTCTCATGGATGGGGATGAAATCTTGAATGAAGCATGACTAAATACCCAAGCAAAGGAAAGGAATAGGAACGTCGTAAGGAGAGATAATAGTATAAACAGATTAGGTAACCTCATTTTATATAATCGATTCATCGCCAATCCACCTTCTGCATTTGTTCATTTATTTGAAGTATATGGGCGCAAGGCTGCAGGAATGACAAGAACATGAAAAAAAGGCATATCTGCTTGCTATCCATTAGCAAGTACATATGCCTTTTTTCGCCATAAGCGCCTAGGTTACAAACCGATGGTTTCCGATTGTCATCGTAATGGTTCGGCTATGCAAAAAGCGGTTATTCGTTTTTCTGGGATTATAAAAGTAAAGAGCTCCTTTTGTGGGATCTCCTCCTGCAAGAGCTTCTTCTACGGCGCGAACCGTCTCCGGCTTAGGGCTCATCCTAAAAATTCTTTTGGTGTGAACTGGCGTAAACTGGGAAGATTCAAAGATAACCGATTTGATCGTCTTAGGAAAAAATAGCGATTGAGTACGATTCAGCACGACTGCAGCGACCGCTACTTTTCCTTCATAGGGCTCATCGGCAGCTTCCGCTTCAACCAGCTTGGCAAGCCAATATACATCACTTTCGCGTTTGCTCTGAGAGATGAAGATCATACGCTGACTCGGTTCCCATTCGACGTCTTTTCTCAGCTCCTCACTGATAAATCGAAGCGGGACATAAGTTCGGTTGTTGCGGATCACAGGGTCATGGGTGAACCTTTTAGATTGTCCATTTACAAGTGCTTCTTTTTGATTTATCGTAAGGTTGATATTGATGTCCTGTTTACTCAAGCTTACGGTATGAGTGTCTGAGTTCCAGTCTACTTGTGCGCCCAGAGCTTCGGCAATGAATCGGACAGGTACCATAGTCGTCCCCTCTGCAAGAAATGGAGGTCCACTATCAAATGTAACTGCCTGATTGTTAACATAAACTTCAATGACTTTCTCCTTTGCTTGAGCTATAGTAGATGAGCAGAGGAAAGACAAACATAGAGTTGCTAGAAACATCATCGTTCTCATAATCTGTACTCCTTCAAGAATTTGTACCCTGGTTTTGAAAACGGTTTTAATTATTATAACGAAACATGGAGTGGAATTCGAGTGAAAATAACAAAATTCAACAACGTAGATCTTGGAGCTTTTGGGAAAGAATACAATAAAAAACAAATAATGGAATCTATTCAAGGCATGTCGGACCGAGAATTTGATATGGTTCTTAAGGCTGTGAATGCGGTTGAAGAGATGAGGGAAAATAAATACCCATTTATGGGAAATTTTTTACAGCTTGAAGTGGTGGACAGCAAGGAGGATTTTAGCTGCAAGATGCCCATTTCAAGGGATCTCTTGAACCCGTATCGAATTGTTTACGGAGGAATTACGGCTCTTCTAGCCGATATGGCAATGGGGTGGATGCTTGAGGAGCTTATTGAAGGGAAAGATAAGGTTGTTACTTTGGACATGAATGTCAATTACCATAATCCAGGCCGGGGCAAGGAGCTGATCGCCCATTGCCGCCTGAATCACCGCGCTCAGAATATTATGCAAGCATCATGTCGTATTGAAAATGAAAAAGGAGAAGTCATCGTTACGGCCACGGCAACGTTTCTCCACCTTGTTAGAGCTCCGCGGGTGGAGCGATACTAGCTTTCGGCTGGACGGTTTACCAT
>JBEQAI010000456.1:0-2889 GCA_041640415.1 Ammoniphilus sp.
CCAGACCATCCTCGATGTCGATCAACTAAAAAGCATCGTCCAGAAGAATAGCAGTGTAGACCGTCTGCGGAATACCCTTCGCACTCACCTCTCCGAGATGTTTAACGGCAAGATGGATAGCGCGTTTGTCGCCAAGCGAATTCAGGTAGCGGAAACCCATGTGAAAATAGGCCTAGACCCCAAGTGGTATATTGCGGCTTTCCAGAACCTCCAGGACACCCTCGTCGATATGGTATATAACACAATGGATAACAAAGAAGATTTACGCCTGATTACGAAGGTCATTTCCAAGATTTTTAACTTTGAGCAGCAACTGGTGCTAGAGGCTTATGAGAAAGAAAACTTGCGCCAGAAGGAAGCTCAATATGAACAGATAAAAGCAGACCTCAAAGAAAGAATTGCGGTCACGGGCCAGGAGTTAGCGGCCCTGACTCAGCAAACGAGTGCTTCCGTAGATCAAGTAATTGTCAATGCGGGGGATGTGAACCATTCAGCTCAGCTCACCTCTTCTCGTTCGAGAGAAACACAAGGTCTGGCCAAGACCGGCCAAAAGCGAATACAAGACCTTGAAATGCGTATCAATTCCATTTATGAAAGCACAGCCAGCATGGAAGGCACGGTCATGAACCTGACTGAGTCCTCAAATAAAATCAAAGATATCGTGACCATGGTGAAGCAAATAGCCGATCAAACCAACCTCCTTGCCCTTAATGCCGCCATAGAAGCAGCCCGTGCGGGAGAACACGGTAGAGGCTTTGCTGTGGTCGCAGATGAAGTTCGTAAGCTTGCCGAAGAGACTAAGCGCTCCGTGGACCAAATCAACCACCTTATCGTTCAGTCTTCTAGCTTTAGTCAGGCCGTGGTTCAGTCCATTCAAGAAGTTCACGGTTTAGTCGAATCCGGCAAGCAAGAATCAGCCGCTACTCGACAGACCTTTGACGAAATTATGGTCTCCATGTCTCGAAGCCTTGATGACATTCAGAAGGTGGAGACCGAGATGAAAGGATTAGCTCTCGTAATCCAAGAGATTGGAGAAGCTACGTCCAAGGTGGCACGTTCTGCGGAAGAACTGAACAACTCTACGCATTCCATTTAATAGGAAAGGCTGTCCTCAATCTTGGGACAGCCTTTTCTTCTTTTGCCAACATAAACCTCCAGCAACAGGAAATAATGATAATGGCAGAAACAATAGAATTAGAAAGGATGAATTCCTTTGAACATCTTAAATCAGGAAGAACGATACGAAGCGTATTTAACCTTGCTGGAAAGCCGTTTGGATCGTTCGCTTACAGATAAGGAAGAAGAAAAGCTTCGATGGCTGGCTGGAGCTGAGCATGAGCACTTCCAGATCTTCAAGAATCTCTTTGAAGAGCTAGGAAGCAGGAGAGCAGATAATTGAAAATCAGCTTGAAACCGAAACGGCTTAGGGTGGGGCTTCAGCTACTTGGAGTCATTACGGGTTTATATGAAAATCCCCGGTATTAAAGTTGGTGCTTGATCACTACCCGAGAAAAGTAAAGCCAGTTAGCCCATCTTAATTGTAACCATTACGGGTTGGAGAGCAATTCATTGAGTTTTGTGACCAAACCTCCGAGATTATCTGGAATGGTTCCAGGTACGTGAGCTAACGCTACCTACTCGTGAGCATCCGTCACTTTTCCGTGAGCAAATCATGAATTTCGTGACCATCCGACCACCGGCAAGGGGAATTGGGGCCGAAAACAGGGATAGATGAAAAATAAAAGCCTAATTACTTAGAAAATCAGCTTGAAATGAAAGGCTCTAAACCGAAGTTTAGATCGCACTTCTAAAAAACTAGACTAAAATCATACAAAATCTCGAAAAAAATCAGCAGGGCGATTCGCATGGCGTTTAGCATGGCGATGAGCCCCCACCCGGATACCAGTAAAAAGGACATACAAAGGGTATATCCCTCGTATGTCCTATCAGTGTTTCTATTGCAAACCTTTCTTTAGGCCTGCGGCAATGGTAACTACACGCTTCGCTTGGTGTTGAACCGCTCCAAGTACATCTTCCTTCATGTTTCCATCCTGGTCCACGGTTACACTTGTTCCATAAGGGTTTCCGCCTGCTGCAAAAATAGATCCATCAGTATATCCCGGAGCTACAACAATGGCTCCCCAGTGGTACATGGTTGTATACAGTTGAAGCACCGTTTGCTCCTGGCCACCATGGGAATTCTGGGCTGAGGTCATCGCACTCACCACTTTATTCGCTAGCTTGCCTTGGAACCAAAGACCTCCCGTAGAATCAAGGAACTGCTTCACTTGGCCAGGTACATTCCCAAATCGAGTCGGTACACTGAAGATAATCGCGTCTGCCCATTCCAGGTCATCTAAGCTAACAGTCGGAACATCCTTGGTCTGTTCTAGATGAGCTTTCCACGCTGGATTCGAGGCAATCGCGGCTTCAGGCGCAAGCTCTTGAACCTTTAGAACCTTAACCTCAGCTCCTACTTCTTTCCCCGCTTCAGCAGCCCACTGAGCCAGCTGATAATTCGTTCCCGTAGAACTATAGTAAATAACAGCCAAATTGATAGACATGGTGAAATCCTCCTCGAAATGTATGTAGTTCACTTACTTATTTAAAGAATAAAATCTTATGTAAGTATAATAACCAACTCCACTTACTATTGTCAAGAAACTTCCCTTCGACAAGAAGCGGCGGATTGGAGATTAAATCACAAAAGAATGTTCATTCATATGGGCGATTATTTTGGACCCGTTTCAGACCTCCATTTTCGCTCCCGTACCGTTTCGCACCATTGTATGAGGCTGTAGCTCAGTTAGGAAAGCCCCTGCCTTCGGTTCGATTCCGTTCAGCTCCACCATACATATTATCAAAAAGCTGTTTTCCTGTATGAAGGAT
>JBEQAI010000457.1:0-2884 GCA_041640415.1 Ammoniphilus sp.
TCCAATGAGGCGGGTCTGGGTACGGCAGCGTTAATCGCAGGAAACGCGAAAACGGATCACCCTGTCAAACAAGCTCTTGTTGCGATGACGGGTACCTTTATCGTCACGATTATCGTGTGTACCATGACAGGCTTAGTATTGGTGATATCAGGATATTGGGATACAACCGGCGGGTTGTTATCTGGCGTGGAGCATGACGGAAACCTTGCCGGTGGGGCATTAACACAAGCAGCCTTTGCATCCGCACTCGGTAAAACAGGGGAATATATTGTAGCCTTTTCCATTATCTTTTTTGGCTTCTCTACGATTATTGGTTGGTATGTCTATGGTGAAAAATGTTTTGAATACATAGTTGGTACTAAAGGTATTATAGCCTACCGTACTGTCTATATTATCGCAACCGGCATTGGAGCTGTTGCGAATCTTTCGACCGTTTGGGCCTTTGCAGATATGGCGAACGCCTTAATGATGATTCCGAACTTAATTGCTCTAATTTTATTAAGTAAGGTAGTTGTAAATGAAACTAATGATTTCTTTGATAATCACTATAATGCAGGAGTAACGGAAAAGAAGCAAGCGAGTTAACTCGCTTGCTTCTTTTCAGCTTTTTAGTCCAAAAGGATGAGGCTGACCACAATCGGAATCGCACCAGGGGCCAGCCGATTTCCGAACTTGAAAAAAACCAATTTGTTAAAACTCACGAACAACAGCTTGTTTTTTTGTTTTTTTAACGAAATATTCTGTTAAACTATCATGTTATATTTAAGTAGAGATCTCAAAGCAATGGGATCTCTTTTTATATTAGGGAGGTATGCTAAATGAAACTAGAATTAATGTTTATTAAGAGTGAAGAACGTGTAAGGGGGTGTATCTATGATGAACCTTAGTTATAATCATCCCTTGAGAAGAAGTTTGATAAAACAACTCATATTTATTGATGAAAATCGACTTGACCTAGTGGATATGTATTTGGCGGCTACACCAATTAAAGATAAAGATTACAACTTTTTTGGTCGATATATCTTAGAAGTGGAAAAGTTTTTAAGAGAATTTGATTATAGCTTTTCTCAAAAATTAGAGACTGTTTTTATTGGGAGTGAAGTTACTTTATATTACGTTGAGGAAAATCAACTAGATCAATATACGATTTGTTTTCCAGAGCAATCAAATCCAGATAGCAAATGTATTTCCTTATTTTCACCGATCGGAAGACAAATCATTTTAAAGGGAATCAATGAATTAATCCGCCTTACTACACCGAATGGCGAAGCTAATGTAATCATCAAAGATATTGAATTTAAGCAATACTGTTAGCTATTATTTGGTAGATTTCCGTATAGAACGAAAAGACTTGAGTCTCTATCTGAAGACTCAAGTCTTTTTTCTGTTTAAGTTGTAGTTCACTAAATCACTAAAGGGATGTCCCTTTCATCTTCCTCCAAAGAGTGGTCCGGCTAATTCCTAATAGATCCGCAGCCTTTTCTCGGTTTCCATCGCAGCGGGCCAAGGCTTGCTGAATCAGCTCTGCTTCTGTAACCGTTTCTTCTTCTTGATCCTCCGGTTGGGAGGAGAGAGAATGCGTTGGGAATAGGGCCATATACATGGTTTTGTGAATTACTTCCCGTGTGAGCTTTTCCCCCTCAATCAGCACCTGAAAACGCTCCGCTACATTTTCTAATTCTCGAACATTTCCCGGCCAGTGATAGGAAAGAAGCATGTCGAAATCCATGTCTGCCACTTTGGCTGCGAGCCTTTCATTGCTCTTGATAAAATGCTCAAACAGCTTGGGTATATCCTCTACGCGCCGGCGCAAGGGGGGGATAGAGAGCTGGAGGACACTGATTCGGAAATATAAATCTTCACGGAATTCACCCTCCTTGATGCATTTCAGCAGATCCTTGTTAGATGCAGCGATAATCCGCACATCAATAGGGATGACTTGATCGCCGCCTATCCGAACGATCTCTTTTTCCTGAAGGACGCGAAGAAGTCTGGATTGCAAATGCAAAGGGAGCTCGCTAATTTCGTCTAAGAAAATGGTTCCTTGATGGGCTAATTCAAAGAGACCGATTTTCCCGCCTTTTCGGGCTCCTGTAAAGGAACCTTCCTCGTACCCGAATAGCTCACTGTCTATGAGGTTCTCCGGAAGCGCTGCGCAATTCACGGCTACGAAGGGCTGTTGGTTACGCGCACTGGCCCGGTGGATGCTTTGGGCAAAGAGCTCCTTTCCCGTCCCGGATTCACCATGAATGAGAATGGATGAGCTCGCTCGACTAAACTTCTTGGCTTGCAGGATCGTTTCTTGCAGGGCTGCGCTAGTCCCGATAATATCGCTAAATCCATAATTGGCAATCATTGGCTTCTGGTTAATTTTTTTGCGGATCTTTCGTTCCATCTCCTGCAAGTTAGCAACGTCATCAAGGGCCAGGATGTGTCCCATATTTTCGCCATGCAAATTGACCGGGACAACATCTATCGCTAGCTTCTTTTGATTATGCTCAAATAGCAGGTTGTATTGTGGTTCCTTCCCTAAGAGATTGGCATTTTTTTCTTGGAGATCTGGCAAAATCTCAAGCAAATTTTTCCCTATTGCTTGTTTGCTTTTGATTCCGAGGAGCTGCTCCGTCATCTTGCTCATGATTTTGATCTTAGCGTGGGCATCCGTGGAAATAATCCCGCTGCGGTTTAAGTCTACGATCGTCTTGAACTGGGCAAACTTCTCCATCTCCGTCCGATAGGTTTTCAAGATATTATAAGCAAACTGAAAAGCACTGGTCATGGACCGCGGCGTGTAATAAAAGACACCTTGCATGCCGTATCGGGGAGCGGATTCACAGACCCAACTTCCCCCTACCACATGCTTGACCCCTTCCCCTTGCAGTTT
>JBEQAI010000458.1:0-2878 GCA_041640415.1 Ammoniphilus sp.
TGGGACCAGATTCGGGAGGAACGCTTTTTGCGCCAGAAAGAATTAGGCATTATTCCAGCTGCAGCAGAGCTTGCTCCGAGAAATCCAGGCGTTAAGTCATGGGAAAGTCTAACTGATGATGAAAAGCGCGTATTTGTCCGCTTTCAAGAAACTTATGCCGGTTTTCTGACGCATACGGACGAGCAAATTGGTCGTTTGGTGGCGTGTTTAGAGTCTCTAGGTGTTCGGGAAAATACGATGATTGTTTTAATATCCGATAATGGGGCAAGCGGATTAGGGTCGGATACCGGCTCCATTAATCATACGCTAGCTTATAATTTAATGCAGGAAGACTTTAACGATATCTTGGCACATATGGAAGAGATGGGCAGTGAACAGGCAGGAACGGATTATCCGGCGGGATGGGCGCAGGTAAGTAATACGCCGTTCAAGTTTTATAAAAACAGCCCCTACGCTGGAGGCTTGCATACGCCGATGATCGTTTCCTATCCGGATTATATTCATGATAAGGGGGGTGTGCGTACCCAATATATACATGTTAGCGATATTACCCCTACCGTTCTTGAGGTTTTGGGCATTTCAATACCTGAAACGATCAAGGGAGTCAAGCAGATGCCCCTTCACGGTACGAGCTTTACTTACACATTTTCCGATAAGATCGCTCCGAGTAAGAAGAAGACGCAGTATTTTGAAGTCAGCGGTCATCGAGCCATGTATCATGACGGATGGAGAGCCATAGCTCGCCACACTATAGGGGAAGACTACGAAAAAGATGAATGGGAGCTGTATCATAAAGAAACTGACTTTTCAGAAATTCACAATGTGTCAGATGAATATCCAGAAAAGCTGAAAGAGTTGCAAGAATTGTGGTGGAGCGAAGCGAATAAATATGATGTACTTCCGCTAACCGATACCTTTATTGAGGCGTTCAGACATGTCTTTTCTGATACATCCAGAGCGCGCGATCAATTTGTTTACTACCCTGGAATGACGCACTTGAGTGATTCCGCTTCGCCTCCCGTTATGAATCGGTCTTTTTCCATTACCGTTCCGGTGTATCGGGATAAGGAAGAGGACGAAGGGGTGTTAGTCGCTTTAGGCAACCATGAAAGCGGATATACGTTTTATATTAAAGATAACCATCTTTTTTATGAGTATAATGTAGGATCCGCCATCTACCAAATTCGCTCTAAAGTGGCCGTCCCGATTGGAGAGAATACGCTGCGAATCGAGTTTAATAAGACAAAAGATTGTGCAGGTACCGGTTCTCTCTACATTAATGAGGAGATAGTGGGTTCAGGAACCATTGAGCAGACGATTCCATATAAGATCTCGTTTGAGGGTCTTGATATCGGAAGAGATACGTTATACCCAGTGAGTCCGAATTACAAAGATCGCGGTGAGTTTGCTTTCAGTGGAAAGATTAAGAAAGTGATCTATGATCTACAAAAGGATTAACATGTCGGTTGGAGGCCCATCTTCTTGAATGGCCTCCTTTTTGTCATTTCCAATAAATTTGAATTCTTGCATTTCCACATTTATAATGATAATAAAATATTTTCTGTGTAAACAATGTATTCGTTTGTGAAAGGGGGAACAGAATGATGCTTCTAAAAAAAATATCTGAGCTGGATGTACGGGATATAATGGATTATGAGCCTGAAAACGGGAAGTTGTTCCTCAGTCATTCACGCATGGTTTTTCATGATACTCAATCCATAGGTTTGCTCAGACGCGACCTCGTCGATCTGCTTGGCTTTGAACGCGCAGAAGGAGTGATTTTTCGCAATGCATGGAATCGGGGAGTTCACGAGGCTCAGAATATCACCGGCAAATATGAATGCGAAGATGATCAGGAATGGATAGAGGCCGGTTTTCGCTTACTTCAGATGCAAGGGTTTTCAAGAACGGAGATCATTCACTCCCATATCGATGCGGATTCTGGAACCTTTCTCATGGAGGGGATATGGAGAGAGTCATTCGAAGCAGATGAGCATTTAAAATACTACATCTATCACAATAGTCCAGTTTGTGCCTCGATGACTGGGTATATTAGCGGATTTGCCTCAACAAAATTTAACAAACAGGTACTGTTTCGAGAAACCCAATGCAGAGCCATGGGGGACCCTTATTGTCAGTGGGTCGGGAAAACGGTGGAGGATTGGGGAACTGTGGCGGACCCCACGGTAACGATGCTAGAGAAGCCAGATCTAAAAGAATCAGCGGATGAAGCACACCGGAAGATCGAGGAGCAGCAAAATCATATCCGTGTACTCTATAACATGCACCGCAGGCTTATTCAGATGCTAGGCCGCGGCGGTGGTATTGATGATGTTTGTCATGTTCTGAGCAGTGTATTTCATGTTCCGCTTATCGTGGAAAACGAAGACTTTGCCCTCGTTTCTTCCGAAGGGATCCCAAAAGCGTTGGCCCTGGAGTATTCGACTTCTTTGTCTAAACTAGATAAGTATGGGCATAAAACGCCAAATCAGGCTTATATCTTGAATAAGATCAAGGGAGAGACAGAACCGATGGAGTTACATGTGCCGGATGGATTCGGAGGGGGCCATCGCCGAATCATCGCCCCTATTATCCTTAAGGGTGAACTTTTTGGGTATATCTCGATGCTTCCTGAGGATTCTAGCCCATTTGATTTGCTTCGCCTTGGATTAGAAAGGGGATCCTTGGCTTCAGCCATAGTGATGCTGCAGGAGAAATCCGCAGTTGAAGTCGAGCATCGAATGGCGGAACGATTTGTCGATGAGATTCTGTCTAATCCGGAGGACAAAAACAGACTAATTAAACAAGGAAAATATTTAGGCTACAACCTAAAAAATCCGGGCTACGTTTTTCTGCTTGAAGAGGTTTCAGGAGACGG
>JBEQAI010000459.1:0-2877 GCA_041640415.1 Ammoniphilus sp.
GCTAGTTTGGATTCCTGTGCAAATGACCCGATAAGTCTCAGCAGTCAAGTGCAAAACCGTTCTCCTAGACGCTTCAAGTGCTACCGGCGCTACCGTGGCTACCGTAGAGTCCAAATCCTTTAGATAAGCCAATACCGCCTACTACATTTGATAGAATATTCATGGTTACCCACCTTCCTGCAATTATCTTACTAGGAAAACAAGAGAGGGAAAGTAAAAAATGTCACATTACTATACAGACTTGTACACAATGATCATTAGCGAATCAATAGAAAACATGATACAGTAAGGGAAGAGAATACAGGAAAGGGTTTTAATCATGTTCAAATTTGGACAACTAGATATATCGAGGGATTTGAGGATTCTCCCCCCGACTCCATCCGTATCAGAAGTAAAAAAACAATTAGACCTGGTATCCTTCGTTATCATCAGCGATCAACAGCATTATGTCATTCAATCCAATGAGAAAGAGCTCCTCTGCGATCATGAGGGACTTACCATAACAGAATGGCTGAAGAATACCAACTGGCTGCCCTCTTCCTTGTGCAAGGAGAATAAACTTTCCTTTGCCGACTGGCGACGCCCTGCCATCGTCAGTCATCAAGGTCAACTTTTCGGGGTTGTTACAGCAGCGGCATGGATTCATCACCTAACACAAGAAAACCAACGTATGACAGCCTATTTTCACACCTTGCTCGAAACCGTTAATGATGCTGTAACGGCTGTAGACCAAGAAGGTCGAGTCATTAGCTGGAATAGTGCCGCTGAGCAAACATATGGGATCAAGCGGGAAACCATTATTGGCCGGAAAATTGGGGAACACTTTCAAATGGAATCGATAGTATTGCACCGAATTCTCGATGAAGGCCGACCTGTTCGAGGAGCGTATCATCAACCCACTCCCGATACCCATGTGCTGATCAATGCTTCACCCATTATAGAAGGACACTCCGTTATCGGCGGAATTGCAACGGAACATGATATTACCCGCATCGTGAAGCTAAACGAGGAACTTTATTCATTCCTCCCAGATCAGATCCAACAAGACAAGCCTTTTTCGTCGTATATCGGAGTCGGTTTGGAGATCCAGCAAGCCTTAAAAATTGCCGAAATGACAGCCAACAAGGATATCCCTGTGTTGCTCTTAGGCGAGCCGGGAACCGGAAAAGAAATGCTGGCACAAACCATCCATTACAACAGCATGCGAAGCGATGGCCCTTTTCTTACCCTGAACTGCTCAGCCCTCCCAGCTGGGCTGCTCGAAGCGGAACTATTCGGCTACCAAGGTGGCGCCTTTAGCCGTGAACCATCGGGAAAATCTGGAAAACTCGAGCAAGCCGCAAAAGGGACTTTGTTCATTGAAGATCTTGACCACATGCCGATGGACGTGCAAATTAAATTCTTTCAATGTCTAGTTGATGAGTCATTCTACCCTGTTGGCAGTATAGAAGCGCTACCGCTGCAAACGCGAATAATCGCTGCCGCCCCATCTTCCCTTGAGAAACAGGTAAGACAAGGCGAATTCCATCACGACCTTTATTATCATTTAAATCTGATGACCATTGAGATCCCGCCACTTCGGGAGCGAAAAGAAGATATCCCGGAGCTTGTTTACCAATTCGTAAAGGAATTCTCGATTAAATACGAGAAAGCCCAGCCAACCCTTCCACCGGAGGTTATGACCGCTTTGCTGAACTATGAATGGCCAGGCAACATTAGCCAGCTTCGCAACGTGATTGAGCGTTGTATTTTGCTATCTGACGGCGATAGAGTGACCATTCAACAACTGCCGCGAAACATCGCGGACAAAGCCCCTGCCGTTACTGCTGAGCCACAAGAGGTCGTTCTCAAAGCTAAGGTGTCAACAGAAGAAGAAGCTTCTATTATTGAAGAAGCCTTACGCAAAACCTATGGCAATAAAAGTGCTGCTGCCAAGCTTCTAGGCATCTCTCGAGGAACGCTATATAACAAAATGAGGGACTATAATTTATCATAATAAAAAAACTTCTATCGAAGTATTTTCAGGGTAGCCAGACCGCCTTTAGAGGAAGTTTTTCCCCTTTGGGGACAACAATTGCTTCTGAACAGGAAGATAATCGACGCAGCTCAGAAGCAAAAGAGGTTGTTATGCGTTTAAGAAAGTTTGTTCACTTTAATGCTTTAGTGAACTTAAACTTTCTTAAACAATAAAAAAGCGTGTATTCTTCCGAAAGGAGAACACACGCTTTTTTATTTTAGGGCTATTATGCCGCTTTGCTATATTTTTCAAACTGTTCTTGTATAGATCCTTTCGGCTGTGGCGTGAGCAAGCTTACAATCACGATTGCAATCAAGCTTGCTGCAAAGCCTGGGATCATCTCATAAATTTCTTTAAGCGCAGGGAATTGAGTCCAGATAATCACCGTGGAAGCCCCCGCTACCATTCCAGCTAACGCTCCCCATCTCGTCATCCTTTTCCAGTATAAGCTAAGTAAAATCACTGGACCAAAGGAGGCACCGAAGCCTGCCCACGCGTACCCTACTAAAGATAGGATCGTTCCGTTTTTAGACCAAGCTAGCGACAGAGCAAACAAGGACACCAGCAAGACCGAAAGACGCCCGATCAATACCAGCTCGCGATCCGATGCGGATCGGCGGAAGAACGTTTTGTACAGATCTTCTGTTAAAGAACTAGAAGTGACAAGCAGTTGCGAAGATATCGTGCTCATAATTGCGGCAAGAATCGCAGCTAATAAAAAGCCGGTAATGAACGGATGGAACAAGATTTCACTTAGCTGAATAAACACCGTTTCCGGATCGGATAAGTTCAATCCACTCTGACTGTAGTAAGAGATTCCAACTAGGCCGGTAAACATCGCGCCGACAATGGAGAAAATC
>JBEQAI010000460.1:0-2871 GCA_041640415.1 Ammoniphilus sp.
AATATAGGGTTTTGCCGAAATTGTTCTTTGGGAGTTGCCATCTGGAAAATATATATTGTATCAGTATTAGTGGTTTCGTTTTTATAGTATTTCAGCACTTTTGCTTGGAATTTTGTTACTCCCTTTTCTTGAAGTATCTCCACTATTTTTTCGACTTTCACCTTAGCGATAATATCCGACTCAGCAACTAGTCCGTCAAATGACTTAGAGGGAAGGTTTCCATTAATCCAATTGATTTCAGTAGAAGGGCTGCTAATTGCATTTGTTTTGAAAAAGACAATAATAAAAGAGGGATAAGGAAGGAAATTAATAAGGCTAATCGTTTCATTTATTGGAGAAATCTCCTTTCTCTATATCACACATCATCATCATCTTGTCCTTTTAGTGAACAGGATACTCGTCTCTTGTTCAACTAAACATTCGATAGCACGGGGACGGGTTCACATCCGTCCCTTGGTTCGTTATTGCGGTAACGGGAGGATAGAGGAACAATGTTAATCAATAAAACCAACTCTATTCTTATTTGTTTGCTAATGCATCTCTGTCAAGCGATTGAGGAGGTTGTTCCATCCAGCCATGATTTATCATGAGGTTAGCGCCATCTTCAATATATAAGCCGACCTCTGCAATAAGCCTAGCAAAATGAGTAGCTAAATCCCTTCTTGAACTTGTAGACAAAGCAACTCCGTAATTACCCATCCCAGAAGAGCTTATACCGGAAACATGAAACATCATTAACTTGTCTGAGAAGGGTGGGGTCGTTGAATCCATCACATCGGCATCCCAGGATATGGGGGACGGAAGATCATTTTCCGCTAATAAGGAGCTGAAAACCTCGATATGTTTTGATGAGATTTTTTTTCCTCTAAGCATATAATCCCGAACATCGGAGATTTTGGCTACTTGACTAAAACCCATGACAAGGGCTCTTCCAAGGTAATTCGTTTGTGTATTGTGGTAAAGTTGTGCGATTTCCATGGATAGTAATGGCTTTCTCTCCCCGAACCAACCTTTTAAGAAGCTTTGGCTTTTTACGAAATCAACATCTTTCGGGGTGGTAATATACGGTGGTCTAACGAAAAGGCCTTTTTCAAGTAATACATTTACCGTTTTGTTTTGTAATTCATTACTGGAAGCAAGACACTCTGAATAAAAAGCTCTTACATCAGACCTTGCGATCATTCCTAAAGCGACCCCATAGGAAGGTATTCCAAGTTTCGTCATATGGTGAATATAATGGAGATGAAACATATCTGAATATAATCTTGGAGCAGTTAAGTCCACATCTTCATTGGTAAAACCAATAGGAACTGGGTAGTTTTCTGACTTGAAAATATCCTTAATGGTTTTAACATGCTTTACGGATAGATGTAGTGCGTATTGAAGAATATCTTTTATTTGCGTGTCCTCTGTTTTTTCTAGGAAGTAGGTTAGGACACATGTAGCCAAGCTGTCGGTCAAATAATTGGTCCAGAGATGTGCTATCTCTGATGATGAAAGTCTAATGTTATGTTCCGTTTGCAAAGTATTTGACCTCCTAGTTTATCCAAGTAATTAAAGTATTTCACGTCAGTTTCCGTATAATGTGAAAGTTACCCGAAAAAAATATTACTTGTTTAGGACTTTAGACTCTGTTTAAAGTGTAGAATTCTGTCAAAATATTTTTATGTTAATACCCTTTGTTGGTAGATTATAATCGAGTTGTGGCTAATTTTGGCATATTTAAAAGGATTGTAGTGAGACTTTAGACCTAATGAATTTATTGTGCAGGATGGAGATGTTTTAATGCTTAAATCCTTTTGGCGGAGATTAGTGGGCCATATACATGATATCCTTAACTATAGAAAAACAAAAGAGGAGCTACTAAAGGCCCAAGAGCAACTCAATACCACAATAAAAGAACAACAAGGAATGACGTTTAAGGCCAAAAAAGTGAATGGCCAATTTATTCATACGCTTTGTGATGGTGAGCTTTTGTATCGATTGGGATTAACCCCCCATGATGTTGTGGGCCACCCCCTTGAGTCATTCTTACCCTTAGAACTTGCACGTTATAAAACAGAATATTATGAACGGGCGTGGCAGGGAGAAGAACTTACTTATTATGAAGGGACTGTTAATGGCATAACCTATTTAGCTTCACTCCGGTCCATTAAAAGAAAGGGTAAAGTGGTAGAAATCGTTGCTTCTTGTGTAGACATAACCCCACTAAAGCAAACAGAAGAGCTCTTAAGGAAGTCAGAAACCCTTTCAGTCGTAGGTCAACTGGCGGCAAGCATGGCTCATGAAGTGCGCAATCCCTTAACAACGCTTAAAGGGTTTCTGCAACTTGCCCAACAAAAAAGTGAGATCTCTCCATCGCATATTCAGATCATGTTAGAGGAGCTTGATCGTATCAATTTTATCGTGAGTGAGTTTTTAAGTTTAACCAAAAGCAATACACAGTGCAGAGAAATCGAGCTTATAGACCTCATACAATCAACGATCAAGTTCATGGAGATGCAAGCCAATATGTGCAATATCCAGCTTGAATTGGGTGTATTGGACTCAGGATCTACGATATGGTGTGAACCTAACCACATTAAGCAGGTATTAATTAACTTAATGAAAAATGCATTTGAAGCCATGCCTAACGGCGGCACAGTCAGAATTGGGATCGAAGTTGATTCAGAATATGTGTCTGTACGTATTCAGGATGAGGGCTGTGGGATACCACAAGATCGACTTGCACAACTAGGACAACCTTTTTATTCCACGAAGGAGAAGGGCTCAGGTCTCGGTTTACTCGTTTGTAATCGTATTGTTGAAAATCATAATGGAAAAATACAGTTTTATACCGATCTAGAAAAAGGGACAACTGTAGAAGTTTTC
>JBEQAI010000461.1:0-2868 GCA_041640415.1 Ammoniphilus sp.
CTTCCATTCCCTCGATAGGATGAGCGTGTTGGAGCAGCCACATTCCTTTGATCATAAGAAAGGTGCCTTTCTCTCGCAGATAAGGATACTTTTCTAAGAGAGTGTCCACTTCTGTAATCGCTTCTAAGCCTTGTTCATAAGTGGGATGATCATAGAAGAGGAGGCCTAATAGCTTAAGGTTATAGAGGACGGGGTAAAGCGTTTCTACCCTGTCGCCGAGTATCCACTGTTCAGCCCTTTCCAGTTGCTGGCTTGCTTCGAGGGGGAGGTCTACATCCCAATACCATGAAACCAAATTATAGGTTCCTAATTCCTTTTGCCAAGCTTCAGGCATCTGATGAGAGCGCAAAGCACTTTGAGCAAACTCTAAGGCACGGAGGGGATCTAGAAATTGATAAAGGTGTAAGAGATAGAAGGCCTTGTTCCAGAATCCAATTGCTGGGTTATGAACTAACTCCGTGAATTCCCCATTCATGAACATCAAATAAAGTTGAAGATGGCGGTCTAGCTCAAGACCGAGGAGATCCCGATGACTCGCTAACATTATTAAGGCTTCTCCTTGGCCGTAGCGTAAATAGGTATGAAATAAATGGGTAATTTCTTCACGGAACCTTGGATCCGCCGTTAAAGGATTATGCGGGATTGGATTGGACTTCAGATGGAGGGCATACCCTTTTCCTCGCACCGTATCGATGACAAAGAGGGAGCGAAAACGAGTGAGCTTTTTGCGCAACCGATAAATATGGTCATCTACGGTTCGGTCACTGGGGGACTCAAGTGTCCAAACCGCGTCCAATAGTGCTTCTCGAGAAAAAACCTGACCCGGATGAAGGTATAGAAACTCCAATAAAGCATACTCCTTCGGAAGTAATTCTAAGCTTTCCCCAGCGTAGGTAATACATAATCGACTTGGATTCCATTGGATACCTGTCATTGGCGAACCTCTTTTTCTTCATAATCGTTATTCTTATGATACATTTTTTAGGGAAATAAGTTTAGGGGAATGTGTAGAAATAAGATAAGAAGTAAAACCTATATTTAGGTGAAATTTATACGAACAAATAAAATTTAAGTTATTTTATTGTTCGTGTTTTGGTTGACATAGGGTGGTTTCGGTTGTAAACTAGGTATGTTTGTTAATTGAGTTGGAGGTGTCATGGATGTCATCTGTAGTAGTCGTAGGTACCCAATGGGGAGATGAAGGGAAAGGTAAGATCACTGACTATTTAGCGGAAAAAGCAGAAGTCGTGGCTCGTTACCAAGGCGGAAATAACGCCGGCCATACCATTGTATTTAACGGTCAGAAATATAAGCTGCACTTAATCCCGTCCGGGATCTTTTATAAAGACAAGATTTGTGTTATTGGGAACGGAATGGTTGTTGATCCTAGAGCATTAGTCCAAGAGTTAGAGTACTTACATAGCCATAACGTGACGACAGACAATCTGCGCATCAGCGACCGCGCTCACGTGATCCTTCCTTATCACCTTAAGCTCGACGTAGTGGAAGAGGCTAGTAAGGGTGAGAATAAGATCGGAACCACAGGAAAAGGAATCGGTCCAGCTTACATGGACAAGGCTGCTCGTGTAGGAATTCGAATGGCGGACTTGATGGATCCTGCGGAATTTGAGAAGAAGCTAAGAAGAAACTTAGTGGATAAAAACCGCGTCCTGGAAAAAATGTATGAAACAGAAGGTTTTGAAGCAGAAGCCATCATGGAAGAATACCTTGCTGTTGCAGAAAAAATTCGACCTTACGTGGTGGATACATCCGTTGTCCTGAATGACGCCATTGATGCAGGCAAGCGCGTACTCTTTGAGGGAGCACAAGGCGTTATGCTGGATATTGACCAAGGAACTTATCCTTTTGTTACATCGTCTAATCCTGTTGCAGGTGGAGTAACGATTGGTTCTGGCGTCGGCCCGACCAAGATCCATCAAGTGGTTGGAGTAGCAAAGGCTTACACCAGTCGAGTCGGAGATGGCCCGTTCCCAACGGAGCTTAAAGACGAGATTGGCAATCGCATCCGCGAAGTAGGTAAAGAATACGGTACAACAACAGGGCGTCCGCGCCGTGTAGGATGGTTTGACAGTGTAGTGGTCCGCCACGCTCGCCGTGTAAGCGGAATTACAGGTTTGTCTTTAAACTCCATCGATGTTTTAACTGGCATCCCTACACTAAAAATTTGTACGGCATACCAGTATAAAGGACAAACCATTGATTCTTACCCTGCTAACTTAAACACCTTGGCGGACTGTGTACCCGTTTACGAAGAACTGCCAGGCTGGACGGAAGATATCACCGGGTGCAAGACGCTAGAAGAACTTCCTGAAAATGCACGCCATTATATTGAGCGAATCAGTTCACTAACCGGTATTCCAATTGCGATTTTCTCTGTTGGACCTGGACGTGAACAAACCAACGTGGTAAAAAGCGTATATGGGCTATAAGCTGATATGAAAAAAGAAGGATGCCGCTAAGTGCATCCTTCTTTTTCATGTGGTTTAAATGTTCCCACCATATTGTTTAATGATCTGCTCCGCTTGATCTGCTTGATTCTCTGGCACTACTGCTGTTAATAAAACTCCTTGGTTTACCTCTGGCATCATTCCGTCGCCATCAGACATGCCGCTTGCACTGACATCGGCAGCTGCCAATATGCCGGCGGACTTGCTTGTAAAGTCTGCGTCTAACGTCATATGACCGAGTCCTGGTATATCTCCTGTAATGGGATTGGTGAGCTGTTGAGTTCCTTCCCCAGGATAGGGGCTGATGGTGTCTACCTGAACTTCTTTAAAACCGGCTTGGCGCAAGGCTTGTTCTGCCTGTTGAGCATCATCAATGGACACGAATCCTGCAAGTAAATTA
>JBEQAI010000462.1:0-2863 GCA_041640415.1 Ammoniphilus sp.
CGGGAGAAGCCTCCCATAATCTCGCGAGAATAGCCAATGCCCAACGAGATGGTTCGGCCCGCCATCCGATCTTTCCTTGCTCTACTGGTGACCTCATCGCATAATTCGCGAATGACAATCTTGATTTCGGATGGTTTCGTGTAGTCACGGAGCAAGGTAATGCCGTTTCCGTAGCTTTTATGGGTTTGATTATAGTTCGGCTGAACTCGAGAAAAGTCTATTCCCCAGGCATGATTAAATAGCTGTACCCCCATGATTCCAAAACGCTTCTCCAATAAAGCAACTTCAAATCCCGCGAGTTGACCAACGTTGCGGATTCCCATCCGATTTAAATTTTGTTCCATCCGGGATCCGATGCCCCACATGTCCTTAAGCGGATGAGGCCATAACCGTTCAGGCAGATCCTCGTAGGCCCATTCCGCGATGCCCTCAGGAGCCTTCTTGGCATCGAGATCTAGGCAAACCTTAGCCATGAGCATGTTCGGTCCTATCCCAATCGCGACAGGAATCCTTAACTCTTCCCAGATGGTTTGCTTAATTTTCCGTGCTACGAACCACTTATCCCCGAATAGCTTTTCTGTTCCGGTTATATCAATCCAAGCTTCATCCACAGAGTATTGCAAGATGCTATCAAAGGGAGCAAAACGCCCCAATATTTTGGTCAATTCTAGACTTACTTCGAGGTACTTGGACATTTGTGCTTTGACTACCTGAATGCGGGGATCGCGAGGCAGTTCAAAGTACCTGGAAACATTTTTTACGCCAAAATCCCTTTTCAATGCAGCAGAAGCAGCCAGCACAATGGAACCGCTCCGTTCCGGATCTCCTACAACAGCCAAGTAAGCTGTGAGCGGATCAAGTCCAAGCAAGGAGCAATGGGCAGAAGCGTAGAAGCTCTTGGCATCTAGCATGAGAATGGAACGATAGGGCATTTGGCTATAATCAAACATGCGCTCACCTCACAAATAGACAGAAACATATGTTCTGTTTTGAGTTTAAAAAAATATCCCTACTGGATAGGAAGGACCGCTAAAATGTGATCCACTGAAAAAGAACGAGGGGCTCGTCGATGCAAGCAGTAAGCTTTAACTTTCGTCCCCTCAATGGTATAGGGTTGAATAACGCGCTTAGAAATACGTCCGCGCCCATCCATATAAATCATCTCCACCCGTTGACCCGTAGACACATAACGATGCAACTCCGTCATCACCGGCACTCTCCCCCTTTAGGAACGTTTGTTCTTATTTTATGCGAAAGGGAATCATTCATGCAAGATCCAAAAAATATCCAAAAAAAAGAGCCACTCCCAATGAGTGACTCCAAAGCTGTCGCCGATAGTTAATCAACATACATCAGTAAGGCTACAAAGCTCACGATAGCAATCAGAATGGATACAGTCCCTTGAACATAGTGTTTTTGAAAAAGACGCAAAACGCCAAAGCTAAAAAACGATCCCACAACAAGCAACATAATAGCACCAAGTGTGAAAAGTGGAATAGTTAAACTGTTTAATTTAGCAATACCCATAGTAAAAATGCCTCCTTACAGGAAACTCTCAATTTCGCTGATATCATATCATACCTTTGGACAAGAATCCATCTTTTTGACCCGCCAATTTAGCCATACTATGGAAAAAGGCTATTCCCTTAAGAGAATAGCCTCGTTCTTTAAGTTAAGGCAGAAGAATTTTCTGTCCTGGGTGGATCAAATGTGGATTGCGCAGTTTATTTAACTCTTGAAGTTTTTTCCATACCGTGCCATGGGACTGGGCGATCTTAGACAAGGTGTCGCCTTTTTTGACCACGTACCAAGCCGTCTGCGGCTTAGCTACCTCAGGGACTGAAGGTGGTTGTACCGAAGGCTGTTGTACTGGTTGAGACTCAGAGCCCTTAATGGCTTCAACATTCACTCGTCCTTCTATAGTTGGGATTGCCTGTTGCCCTTGCAAGTAATCAATCACAATTTCATCCAAAGTCGGGTAATGATTTAAGACTGGCTTTTGGGCAAACATTTTATAATCATCTCCGCCAGCAGCAAGGAAATCATTTGTAGCGAGAATGTACTCCTGGTTGGCGTCTAGTGGTTTCCCCGATACAAACACCGAATGGATGCGTTGTCCTTCTGGCTGATCCGGATCAATTTTAAAAGTCAACCCAGCCACATGCGGAAAGGCTCCTTTAGGTTCCGGGTATTGGCCAGCCCCATGCTCTAAGGCTGCTTGAAGTTCTGCTCCAGTCACTTTGATGGTGACTACATAGTTTCCAAAAGGCAAAACAGTAATAATGTCTCCTTTTGTAACATTGCCTTGCTCGATAGAGGCTCGAATTCCCCCACCATTGGTAAGAGCCACATCGGCCTCGGTGGTTTTTAGCATGGCGCTGGAAATCAAATTACCAAGGTTTGTTTCACCCGCACGTACCTTTTCCCTCTCCCCTTCTAGTTTAACGGCAGCTGTGCCTATCACTTCTTCAAGAACCTGGGCTTGGCTAGATTTAATATCTTGAATCATCTTGGTGATCTCCGAATCCGGGATCACATCCTTCGCATTCTCTTTAGAAATAATAGAAGCTTTCTTTTCAGTGAGAACCCCTTCGGCAAATATAAGGTTTACGACACCAAGATTTTTACTATATTCTCCTGCTTGAGTAATCAATGTGTCTCCTACCATCAAATCCGTGAAGACTTGATGGCTATGTCCATCAATAATAACGTCAATGCCTTTTACCTGCTCAGCAACAAGCCGGCTGGTGTACTCACTGGATTCATCCATACCAAGATGCGCAAGCCCTATAATTACATTCACTTGTTCTTGTTCGAGTTGCTCGACCATCTTCTTAGAATGAGCCACAGGATCTAAAAACTG
>JBEQAI010000463.1:0-2831 GCA_041640415.1 Ammoniphilus sp.
TGTTCTTAAATTGTTCAATGAGGATCCAGATACCGAAGCTGTAATCATGATTGGTGAAATCGGTGGTACGGCAGAAGAAGAAGCAGCTGAATGGGTGAAGGCTAACATGAAGAAGCCTGTTGTAGGCTTTATCGGCGGCCAAACTGCCCCTCCAGGAAAGCGCATGGGTCATGCTGGTGCGATTATTTCTGGCGGAAAAGGCACTGCAGAAGAGAAAATCCGTATTATGGAAGAGTGTGGCATTCGCGTTGCCAAGACTCCGGCCGTTATGGGACAAACTCTTATTGAAGTCCTTGAAGAAAAAGGCTTGCTTGAAGTATGCAAAACCATTAAGTAAAAATTTAAAGAGGGGTCTAGCCTATAGGCTCCTCTTCTCTTATAAAGAAAGGTTGATGAAGATGAAAGTTGCCTTAGAGCCCAGGGATTGGCTTATTGCGATTAGCCAGCTTGATGGAATAGGTCGAAGGTCCCTTCAGGCCATCCTTCCTTACCTCCAACAGCTCCCCACCCCTCTTGACTATCCTTGCCTTGCTCTCCCTCCTACACCGAATCTCACAGTTCAACGTCGATTAAAGGTAAATGAGTTAACCTCAGATGATGTGCTGCAAGCCAAGCACAAACTGAATGAGTTAAGGATTCAAACCATAACGCTATTGGACGCCAATTATCCGCCCTCATTAATGGAAATTGCTGATCCTCCTTATGTTCTTTATGCTCGAGGAAATTTAGAGCTTTTATCGGTGCCGGCAGTTGCTGTCGTAGGTACAAGAATGCCTACTCATTATGGAAGAAAGGTATCTTTCCAGCTATCCGCGGAACTAAGCGATGCCGGCTATGCTGTGATTTCAGGCTTAGCCAAAGGGGTTGATACGGAAGCGCATAAAGGCTCCTTACCTTTTACCGGACGGACCATCGCGGTGCTTGGCAGCGGAATCAATGTCATTTATCCTCGAGAAAACGAAGCTCTTTATAAGCAAATCATTCAACGCGGTCTTGTCCTATCGGAATATCCCCCCGGTTATCCCTCTCATCCCCTACATTTTCCTGCGCGCAATCGTCTCATTAGTGGATTGTCTTTAGGTGTTTTAGTCGTAGAAGCTGCGGTGAAAAGCGGTTCAGCTATTACGGTTCGTTATGCCCTAGACCAAGGAAAGGATGTCTTTGCTGTACCAGGTCCAATCAATTCCCCGCTTAGTCAGGGGACGAATCTGCTTATTCAAGAAGGAGCTAAGCTCGTTACCCATATACGTGATATCTTGGAGGAACTCCCATCAGGTTTATCGTATAGTGGAAAATTATTGGAAGAAGATGAGTTGACCGATATTCAAAGTAAAATTTTGGATATGATAGAGGATACACCGATGACGACTGACCAACTGGCAGAGGAGGTTCAGATACCCGTTCAAGAGGTGCTGACAGAGCTCCTCGTTTTGCAAATAAAAGGAAAAATTGAACGAAAGAACGGCAGTAGATATGCCAAGAGAAAATAAAAGAAGTTTGACAAATGGATGTTGCATATTTAATAATAGGGAAGATTAACCATCCAGTATACAAAGGTTGACCATATACGCATACTTGTATGAAAGTATCAAGTGATTCGTTGGGAAAGGGGGAGGGCAAAAGTTGGCAGATGCCTTAGTAATTGTAGAGTCTCCCGCAAAAGCAAAGACTATCGGGAAATATCTCGGAAAAAAATATATTGTCAAAGCCTCCATGGGCCATGTTCGTGACTTGCCTAAAAGTCAAATGGGGGTTGATGTTCAAGAGAGCTTTAATCCGAAGTATATTACCATTCGCGGTAAAGGGGATGTACTGAAGGAACTCAGAGATGCAGCAAAAAAAGTAAAGAAAATCTACCTGGCAGCGGACCCTGATCGCGAAGGAGAGGCTATCGCATGGCATTTATCGCACAGTCTCAATATGGATCAGAGTGAGCCTTGTCGGGTCGTATTCAACGAAATAACCAAGGATGCAGTCAAGGAAGCATTTAAGCATCCTAGAAAAATTAATATGGACCTTGTGAATGCGCAGCAAGCACGAAGAATTCTTGATCGTCTCGTAGGGTATAACATTAGCCCTTTATTATGGAAAAAGGTGAAAAAAGGGTTAAGTGCCGGGAGAGTACAGTCCGTTTCGGTCAAACTGATTATCGATAGGGAAAACGAAATTAAAAGCTTTGTTCCTGAAGAGTATTGGACTGTAACCGCCCATTTGAAGGCAGATAGCGGTGAGGTGTTTGAATCCAAGTTTTATGGGTATCAAGGCACCAAGGCGGAATTAAAGTCGGAGCAAGAGATCAAGGAATTACTGCAGCGGATTGGCGATGCCCCTTTTATCGTCAAGGATATTAAGAAAAAGGAACGAAGACGGAATCCCGCTCCTCCTTTTATTACGAGTTCCTTACAGCAGGAAGCGGCGAGAAAGCTCAATTTCCGTGCAGCTAAAACTATGATGATAGCCCAACAGTTATATGAAGGAATTGATCTAGGGAAAGAAGGGACAGTCGGTCTTATCACCTACATGAGAACAGACTCCACAAGGATTTCCCAAACGGCTGTCGAGGAAGCGAAATCGTATATTACGGAAAGCTTTGGAAAAGAATATGCCCTAGAAGAAGCTCGCACTCATGCCCAGAAGGGCAATGCCCAGGATGCTCATGAAGCGATACGTCCCACCTCGGTTTTAAGGACGCCTGAATCGATGAAGGAGTTCCTTAGCCGGGACCAGCAAAGATTATACCGATTAATTTGGGAACGCTTTTTAGCTAGCCAAATGGCCTCTGCCATATTGGATACCATGACGGTCACGATTGAAGCAGGCGAGGGAACCTT
>JBEQAI010000464.1:0-2816 GCA_041640415.1 Ammoniphilus sp.
AAAAAGTAGACGTCTCGATGCTCGATTGCCAAGTCGCCATCTTAGAGAATGCGATTGCCCGCTATGCCGTTTCAGGAACTTCACCGAAGCCAACAGGAAATCGTCATCCATCTATTACGCCTTTCTCCGTGTTTAAAGCAATGGACGGTTACGTGGTGGTAGCAGCCGGGAATGATACACTCTGGCAAAAATGGTGCTATACGGTTGGACGCGATGACCTTGCTCAGGATCCACGCTTCAAAACAAACGGTAACCGAACCGATAACTGGGATGCGCTAGAACCTCTTATGAGTGAAGTGATGAGCCAAAAAGGGGTCGAGGATTGGCTAACCATTCTTGAGGAAGCCGGAATTCCAGCGAGCCCAATCAATGATGTAGCCAAAGTAGTGGAGCATCCACAGGTGGTGGCAAGAGACATGATCGTCCATCAGGAACATCCGGTAGCGGGTTCCATTATGATGCCAGGAATTCCGATCAAGCTATCAAAAAATCCAGGCTCCATCGACACACCTGCGCCAACGCTAGGAGAACATAATGAAGCGATCTTAAAGGGCCTAGGGTATACAAATGAAGATCTCGTACGATTACAAGAAGCTGGGGTAATCGTGGGGAATGAAGTATTGAGTAAATAGTCGACAATCGACAAAGTATTGAGGGCTTTCCCAGAGTGGGGAGTCCTTTATTTGTTGGTTGGTGGGGAGTAGTGGGAGTAACTAGGCATAGATAAAGCTGCTGCTATTTAAGCTGGTGGCTGGGGGCATAGAGGGTTAATGATGCCGTCATTTTTGATTGGAGGGAATTTGAGTGAATCATAGAGGGTCGATGATGTCGTCATTTTGGAGGTTGCCCGTTTTCATGCTCTCATACGCCATCGTATGAGAGCATCATTCGGTAACTTCTTCAATCTTCTGTGGTGATATTCAGTAATTTTTTCTACATAGTAAACTTCTTCGTCATCTTTCGGAGTTCATCGGAGATCTCTGCGAGATTGGTAACGGAGTAATCCATTTCCTCCATTAAGGCGAGTTGCTCTTCAGCGGATGCTGAAACCTCTTGACAACTGGATGATGTTTCTTTGGAAACCTGGGACATGGTGGTTACAGAAGCGGTAATTTGTTCGGCCCCGGCTGCGATCTGTTGAGCGGTTCCGGAGACTTCTTCTACTTTTTTCTGCATGGAGCCCATGGAAGATAGAATTCGTTGAAAGCTTTGTTCTGTGGTGTTGACGACAGCAAGACCGGATTCGACTTCTTTTTTTACATGGCCCATAGCTTCGAAGGAGCGCTGCGTATCTTGTTGAATTTGTTCAATGAGTTTCGTGATCTGTTGGGCGGATAGGGCTGATTGTTCGGCCAGCTTACGTACTTCATCTGCTACCACAGCAAAGCCGCGTCCTTGCTCGCCGGCTCTGGCCGCTTCAATCGCAGCATTTAATGCTAGTAGATTGGTTTGGCTTGAAATGCCGGTGATGACCTCTGCCATTTGGTTGATTTCTTTCGAACGCTCGATTAGCAAGTTAACAGCTTCACTCGATTCTTGTACGGAATCATGGATGGAGCGAATTTGCGTGACGGTTTGCTGAACGTACTGTTCGCCTTGAGCGGCTTGGGTAGTTGTTTCTTGTACCGCATCGGCAACCTCTAAAGCATTTTCGGCAATATGTTGAATACCGTTCGTCATCGTATGCAAGGATTGGGCACTTTCCTCTGCATCCGTCATTTGAGCTTCGGCACCACTGGCAACTTGTTGGATGGCTAGCGTGATGGATGCTGTGGCCTGTGTGGTCTGCTTGCTGCTTTCTGATAGCGTCTGAGAGGATACCGCTAGTTTATTCACTGTATCTTGAACCCCGCCAATTACGGAACGAAGAGAAAGAATCATCGCATTAAAGCTTTTGCTCAATTGTGCAAACTCATCTCGACCTCGTACTTCCACAGCTTGACTTAAATCCCCTTGACTAATCTGATCTGCCGCCCGTACCAGTTGAAGAAGGGGGCGATTAATAGAGTGAATAATAAGGTAAACAAGGAGGGTTCCTGCCAGGATAGAAATAGCGATGACGATCACCGTTCTTTCAAATATCGTCTGGGCCGCTTGCTCAATTTCTGAAGCATACATGGTTCCCGCGAGCTTCCATCCAGTTTGTTCATTGGTCAGGAAGGTCATAATTTTGCTTCGATCCTCATGCAGATATTTCAATTCACCAGATAAGTCCTGCAAAACCTGGCTTGTCCAGCTCTCATCCGCTTGTGAACCAATTTCTTCTGTGGGGTGAACGAGGTAAACTCCATTCTTATCCATGAGGATTGGGTAGCCTTCACGTCCAACCTTTACTTGCTCAACCATATCGGCTAGCTTTTTAAGATTCAAGTCAATGCCGATGACTCCTGAGCCATCCGACATCGCCTGGGCAATCGTAATGACGATATCGCCGGTTGCCGCGTCTACATAAGGATCTGTTATTATTCCTTGTCCTTTCTTCGCTACGGCCTCTTCATACCATGGGCGCTTTCTTGGATCGAAGTCTGTTGGCAAGGAATCGTTAGGAGACATCAGCATTAGGCCTGAATCCGTTCCTACATATGTAAAAAGCACTTCCGGATGTTGAGCGGCATACATGTCGAGGCGATCTCTTACCAGCGGGCTTTCGATGCCGTCATAGTGAGTTGAACGAATGGCTTGGGAGAAATACGCAGCGTCAACTAGCTTGGCATCAATCGTGTTATTAATGAGCGAATCTAGGATTTTGATGCTCTCATTGGCTCCTGATAGGAGTTCCCGTTCTATGCTAGACTTCGCGCTTAGATAGGATAGAC
>JBEQAI010000465.1:0-2804 GCA_041640415.1 Ammoniphilus sp.
TTCCGTATACACGAAGAAGAAGAAGAGCCCAACTCCATGTCGGTCTCTTCTTCTTTGAAATCTTAAAACTATTTATCATGGACCATATATCCCTCATTGTCCTTTGGCTGAGCAGTCGCTGCTGCTTCTAAATAAGCCATGGACCCCGTTCGAACGAACTCTCCTTGGAGATTTTTAAGGAGACAGTAGCACATCAACACCATAATGATGGCAAAAGGGAATGCCGTAGCAATGGAAACCGTTTGAAGCGTTGACAGACCTCCGCTAATCAGCAAGACGATAGCGATAGAGGATTGAATTAATCCCCACGTTAATTTGGTCCCATTCGTCGGATTCATGTTTCCTCCTGAGCTAAGCATGCCAAGAACATAGGTAGCTGAGTTGGCAGATGTAGCAAAGAAGGTAATGACCAGGATAACGGCTATGCCGCTCAACAGTGTGCTAAGAGGAAAGTATTGGAAAAACTCAAAGAGTGCCGTCGAGACATCCGATGTCATCTTTTCGCTCAGTTCCGTTTTTCCTTGGTCCCGAATGATGTTCAAGGCCGAACCTCCGAAAGTGGAAAACCATACAAACGTCCCAAGAGTAGGCGTAACCAGTACACCTAGTATAAATTCACGGATGGTGCGGCCTCGAGAGACGCGTGCAATAAAGGTCCCTACAAACGGTGCCCAGGCAATCCACCACGCCCAATAAAATAAAGTCCATCCTGCTATCCAGGTATCATCGCGAAACGGTTCCAAGCGAAGACTCATGGAAATAATGTTGTTGATGTAACTTCCCGTTGTGTTCACTAAAATCTTGAATATTTGTGCCGTAGGACCAACAATTAGCAAGAGCAGCATAAGGGACAGCGCAAGAATCATGTTCAGGTTAGAAAGGGTTTTTATTCCTCGATCCACACCACTCCAGGCCGTATAGATATACAAAACGGTGATCGCTGCAATAATCCCAATTTGCAAAGAGATGGTATTATCTAAGCCAAAAAGGAAGCTCATACCGCCTGAGATTTGCATCGTACCCAGTCCTAATGAAGTAGCTACACCGAAAACTGTTGCAAATACTGCCAGAATATCGATCGTCTTTCCTATCGGCCCATGGACCCGTTCCCCCAATAGAGGATAGAAGGCAGAACTAATCAGCGCAGGCAGTTTCTTCCTGAACTGAGCATAGGCGAGACTGAGAGCGATTACAGTATAAATCGCCCAAGGGTGCAATCCCCAATGCAAAAACGTATATCGCATGGCAACCGCCGCTGATTCGGCCGTGGAGCCTTCTCCTACGGGAGGAGTTGCATAATGAAAGACCGGTTCTGCCGCTCCCCAAAATACTAATCCAATTCCCATACCTGCGCTAAAAAGCATGGCTAACCAGGAAGCTGTACTGTATTCCGGCCGATCGGCATCATCGCCCAATCGAATGGCCCCATACCTGGACAGCATGAGAAAAACCGAAAAAAGAAGAAAAAGCATGACAGCGGTCAGATAGAACCAGCCAAAATAATCTATGGTCGTACTTAGGAATGCTGATGCTGCATCTGCTAGCTTTGTATTAAAGAAAATACCCAACAAGATAAATAAACTCGTAAACAGCAAAGACACTACTAAAACCGTTTTTTCCCTAAAGACTTTGGCCATCGTCCCTTTTCCCCCTTTAGTCATTCAGATCAATCATCCCATACAAGGATGGAAGGAGAAGGTCATCTGCAGTTTCCTCGAATCCCTTTATATCCGATTCTCTTCACCCCTTTCAGATATAAAATAGATGAGTAAGTATTTTCACTCATGATTGTAACATAATCATGATTATATAACAATCCAGATAATTTAATTGTTTAGAAAATTTTAAAAAGTATTTGACGCCTATCACGATTTTGATTAATATGTAATCATGATTATAAAAATGGTGGTGGAGGTTTATGAATAAAGGGATGCAATCACATCATCACGGGATCAACACGATGTCTTTACTCTATGATTATCATTGGTCTATGGAATTGCTGGTTAAAGTGAAGAACCAACTAGAGCTCTCGGTTCATTATCTACGAGATCATCTAAAGGAAGAAAAATGCGCTTGCGGGGATATTGAGGAAGATGTTCAATTTTACACCCTCCTTCTTGAGGAGATTAACAAGGCCATTGAATCCAAGGATTACTCAGCAGTTCCTTGGATCCAAGAACAGCTTCATTCCTATGTTTCTGAGCGCTATAGTGTTCATCCATGCATCTCATGGCTGCTTAATGTTCACCACCTATGGGTTTTTGACGCTAAGTTATAAGCTTTTATTCTCAATCATTGGAAGTGGGCCTACGGGACTGATTAGAATCGATATAAACATGATGGGGTGAAGATATGCAACATACTGCAGTTAAAACGGTGCCAACAACCTATTCAAGGCAAAATCCATTTCAGGCGATCGTACTTAAAAATGTAAATTTAAATGGAGCTAGCTCTAGAAAAGAAACGAGGCACATTGAGCTCTCCCTAAAGGGGTCCGGACTTTCCTATGTCCCAGGTGATGCCCTGGGCATTATCCCTTCGAATGATCCGGAATTAGTAGATTCTCTACTTAAAGAAATGAAGTGGGATGAAGAAACGTTAGTAGAAATAAATAAGCAAGGAGATACGCTCCCATTATATGAAGCGCTAACAGCCTACTTTGATATTACGTCATTGACCAAAAAGATTTTACAGCAGGCAGTGGAATTAACAGAAAACGAAGAGCTGCGAAATCTTGTGTCCGTTGAAAAGATAAACCAATTGAAAGATTATACAAACGGACGTGATTTGCTTGATATGTTACG
>JBEQAI010000466.1:0-2800 GCA_041640415.1 Ammoniphilus sp.
TTCCTGAGCCGGAGGGACCAATAACCGCCACGACTTCTCCTTCCTGGATAGTGGTGGAAATCCCTTTCAATACTTCATTATTCCCAAATGATTTATAGAGCTGTTCGACTTTAATCACTTCTTCTCATTCTCCTTTCCAAGGCTTTTCCAAGGACAGTTAAGAAGATGATCAAGATATAATAGATTAATCCCGCCAAGAGCAGGGGTTCAAAATATCGATAGGTTTGTCCACCGACGATATACGCCCTCCGCATGATATCCATGACCCCAATGACGGTCACTACCGCGGATTCCTTCGTCAGGGTAATAAATTCGTTCATTAGGGCAGGGAGTATATTTTTCAAGGCTTGAGGCAAGATGATATCCTTCATACTTTGCTTGCTTGGAATCCCCAGAGCTAGCGCCGCTTCCCTCTGTCCCTTATCCACTGCGAGGATTCCCGCACGAATGACCTCCGAAATGTAAGCGCCTGAATTTAGCCCGAAGGAAATAACTGCAGCCCAATAAGCGGTGATATCCATGCCGGTAATCTGGGGAATCCCAAAGTAGATGATCAGCAGCTGCAGAACGAGCGGTGTTCCACGAAACACGGAAGTATAGGCATCGGCAAACCAGCGCAACGCTTGGAAGCGCCCGATTTTAAAAACAGCTAGGATAATCCCTAAGGTAAAGCCTAAAATGGCGGCTGTAATAACAATTCTTAACGTTACCCCTATCCCCTCTAGAATAAAAGGGATTGAGGGCACGATTTGCGTAAAGTCCAAATCCATGCCCGTTCATTCCTCTCCCTGATGCTTGGTTGTTATTTGTCTCCGAACCATTTCACGATGAGCTGCTCCAACTCTCCATTTTCTTTGACTTCTTTGAGAGCGGTATTAAATTTTTCCGTTAACTCACTACCTTTAGGGAAAGCAATAGCCGCTCCGCCCGTTTCTGGGTTCGGAATCGCAATCGTCCCTAGATCAGCATTGGCCTTTAAAAAACTTTTGGCTACGATATTTTCCATGATGACAGCATCAATCCGATTCGCTTTCACCTCTTGGATTAATTCGGCATAACGGTCCCTTGTTTCTATCGTAAAGCTAATTTCCTTCTGCAACTCTTCCGCTTTACTTTGTTGAATGGAGCCCACCTGTACCCCCATCTTTTTACCCTTTAGATCTTCAACTTGTTTGATGCTGCTATCTTTTTTAATGATTAACACCAGGTCGTCCCGAAAGTACGTATCGGTAAAATCCGCGTTCTGCTTGCGTTCTTCGGTCGCTTCCATTCCTGCCATGACGAAATCTACTTTTCCTGCTTGCATGGAGGTAATCAATCCGCTAAAATCTCCATCCACCACTTTGACTTCATAGCCTACTTTGGAGGCCAAGAGCTTAGCCAGATCAACGTCAAATCCAATAATTTCATTGCTTTTGGCCGTATCAATATATTCATAAGGCGGGAAATCTGCGGAAGTTCCCATGGTTAAAACTTTCTTTTCTCCCGCTCCAGGCGCTGCTGTGTCGGAGCCGCACCCTGCTATTAATCCAATCGATAGTAAAGCCGCTGTGACTGAATAGAAAATCTTCTTCATAACCATTCCCCTTTTTTATGTTTATATTTGTATATATAACATCATAATACGAATTAATAAATAGTCAATCTATTCTTTTAATATCCAACCTTACCCATATAACGTCGAGTCTCGAGAGGATGCTGCCTTAAGTCTGCCAATTCGGAGCGATACACACATAAAATACTGTAAAATACAACGGGGTTAAAGAATTCAACTACTTCATCTGCTATGGTTCCAATCCCTAATTCCTTGGCATCGACCACTTCAATCTTTTCAGCATAGCGGTTTAAGAAATAAAGGGCACGTTCATCGAGGGCGCGCGTACGTCCTTCGTTCATTAATAGGACATAAGGTGTTTCCTTATCCGTAACTTCAAATGGTCCGTGGAAATACTCGCCCGAATGGATCGCGGAAGCATGAACCCATTGCATTTCCATAAGTGAACAAATGGAAAATCCGTAAGCATGGCCAAACGATGCCCCGCTGCTCATAATATAAAACAGCTTTTCGTATTGATACTTTTGTGCAAAAGCTTTTGCTCGATCCGATACCAGCTCACGTCCTCTGGCAATGATCCCATTGACTCGCTGCAACCCTTCGTTAAAGGCCTGATAGTGAGCATAGCCCTCAGTCTCATTTAAGATTTCCAAGCAAGCCTGTAGGATGATAGCCATCGGGTTTTCCTGTACATTGGTCTCTTCTCCCCACTGATACAAGATATTAAAGTCAGCATGCTCGATGATCCGACCTTGCTCATTGTGCGTAAGTGTTATGGTTGCCGAACCCTTCGTTCTAGCCACCCTTGCGGCTTCCACGGACTCAGGTGTGTTCCCCCCATGAGAGCAGACAATCGTAATGGAGTTCTCCCCAAGAGCTCTTGGAGTGGCATGAACAAACTCATTACTTGTATAGAAACCTACTTTTATCTCCTTTGCTTCACTTTCCAAAAAGTACTTGGCAGGATACATATCCACTAGCGATCCCCCGCAAGCCACGAGATAAACTTCTTGAATTTTTTCCTTCTCTGTTAATATTTGTGAAACGATCTCTTGTACATTCATCATTTTTGCACATCCTTCGTTGTTTTTAATGTTATACTTTGTTATATGACATTGTATTACCTTTACTCAAACATTTCAATAGATTTTTTTCATACACTTGCCTCACGAGCGGTCTCTTCTCTCTCCTTCTGATCAAACAATGGGATAATGCAGACCTGGAAGTAGAGCCATGTACCAGCTA
>JBEQAI010000467.1:0-2796 GCA_041640415.1 Ammoniphilus sp.
CAAAGTTTAGATTGCACTTTGAAAAAGTAGACCAAAATCACTCCAAACCTCGAAAAACCTTCGCGAGGTCCTGGAGTCATTACCGGTATGGAAGCAAGTTTCTTGGTTTCGTGAGCACCAAAAAAAAGCCCGGCCCCCATCGGGCCGGACCTTCCTATCTTACGATTCATCATCCTTCTCATGATCCGCATGATGCTGATGACGCATCAATGGGAACAAGAGCACATCTCGGATGGATGGCGAGTCGGTCAATAACATGACGAGACGATCGATCCCGATTCCGAGTCCTCCTGTAGGAGGCATACCGTACTCGAGGGATTCGATAAAGTCCTCATCCATCATATGAGCTTCATCGTTTCCTGCGGCACGCTCTTGGAGCTGGGCTTCGAAGCGTTCGCGTTGATCGATGGGGTCATTCAGCTCGGTGAAGGCATTAGCATGCTCACGAGCTACGATAAACAACTCAAAACGATCCGTGAAACGAGGATCCTCATCATTCTTCTTAGCTAGAGGAGAAACCTCTACAGGATGACCAAAGATAAACGTTGGTTGGATCAACGTCTCTTCCACCTTCTGCTCGAAGAATTCATTGACGACATGTCCGTACTTCGCACCAGCCGATACATGAACCCCATGCTGGGCCGCTAGTGCACGAGCTTCCTCATCACTCATCTGCGGCCAGAAGTCGACACCCGTTACTTCCTTAACAGCCTCCACGATATGAACTCTTCTCCAAGACGGAGTCAAATCGATAGCTTGTCCTTGGTAAGTCACGACCATGGTACCGAGTACTTCCTGGGCAATATGGGCCGTCATTTCTTCTGTCAACCTCATAATGTCTTGATAATCCGCATAGGCTTCATAAAGCTCGATGGAAGTAAACTCTGGATTGTGTCGAGTTGAGATCCCCTCGTTTCGGAAGATACGGCCGATCTCATACACCTTCTCTAAACCGCCGACGATCAAACGCTTCAAGTGAAGCTCTGTCGCAATACGCATATAGAGCGTCATATCCAACGCATTATGATGCGTGATAAACGGGCGAGCCGATGCACCCCCTGGAATGGAGTGCATAGTTGGAGTCTCAACCTCCAAGTAGCCACGTGAGTCGAGGTATCTTCTCATCGACTGAAGGATCTTACTGCGTGTAACAAACGTATTCAGCGATTCTGGATTCATGATCAAATCCAGGTATCTCTTGCGGTATCTGGTTTCTATATCGCGAAGACCATGGAATTTCTCAGGCAGTGGGCGAAGGGACTTCGTGAGCAACACGCATTCCTTCGCCTTGACTGTGGTTTCACCTTTATTAGTCTTGAAGATGGTACCCTTCAGGCCAATCAGGTCTCCGATGCTGCACATATCAAAGATCTTATAGGACTCTTCCCCTACTTGATCCTCTCGAACATAAATCTGAACTTTTCCGGTGCGATCTTGGATGTGGGAGAAGCTTGCTTTTCCTTGTCCCCTCTTAGCCATAATTCTTCCTGCGATCGTTACTTCCACTGGGTTGCTCTCTAACTCTTCTTTGCTCAGATCTCCGAAATTCTTGAGAATCTCTTCCGCTGAATGAGTGCGATCGAACCGCTTACCAAAAGGATCAATTCCCAACTCACGCAGCTGCGTCAATTTATCTCGGCGGATCTGCAGCAATTCATTTAATTCTTCTTGGGACATAGCAAATCAACTCCCTTAACACCCTATACTCTAAATTTATTTAAACTTTATGTCCATAATCTCGTAGCGGATTACGCCTGCTGGTACAGAAACATCCACTACCGCTCCCTTAGACTTCCCTAGAAGCGCCTGTCCGACAGGAGATTCATTAGAAATCTTGTTGTTGGCAGGGTCAGACTCGGCCGAACCTACAATCGTGTAGTCGACGACATCTCCGTATTCTAGATCCTTCAATTTCACTGTTGTCCCTACATTGACAACTCCTTGATCAAGGTCTTCCTGGCTGATCACGCGAGCATTTCTTAGCATCTTCTCCAGGGTAATGATACGCCCTTCAATAAACGCCTGTTCGTTCTTAGCTTCTTCATACTCGGAGTTCTCGCTCAAATCTCCAAAGCTGATTGCTTCTTTAATTCTTTCAGCAACTTCACGGCGCTTTACAGATTTCAGATGTTCTAGCTCTTCCTCTAAGTTCTTTAATCCTTCCGGTGTCAGGAAAACCTCTTTTTCAGACATGTTTTATTCCCCCCGATGCTTATTTGTATGCAAACTGAAATATGCTGAATTATATGCAAAAACCGTAAAAATATGTGGTGAATCTCTAACTTGCCTATTAAGGGTTGTTTATCATAGGTATTATATGGGAATCGCTATCCCTTGTCAAATATTAATGGACCGCTTCTGCTTTTTCCTCAACTTCTTGGAGCTGCTCTACGTACTGGAACAAAAGCTCTCCGAGGCCTTCCCTTGTTTCTTGTTCGTTAATTTTTTGGCGAACCCAAGCGGAATTTTTTAATCCCTTGAGGTACCAGGCGGCATGCTTGCGCATTTCTTGAATGGCGATTTTCTCGCCCTTAAGCGCCACTAACCGGTCCGCATGCAGCAAGCAAATGTCGATTTTCTCCTTTGCACTAGGCTCCGGCAATAATTCGCCCGTTTCGAGATAATGAATGGTACGATAAAGCATCCAGGGATTACCCAGTGCTCCTCTTCCGATCATGACCCCATCACATCCGGTTAAATCTAAGATTCGCTTGGCATCTTCAGGAGTCACTACATCCCCGTTCCCAATTACAGGGATCTTCACATTTTTCTTTACTTCACCGATAATATCCCAGT
>JBEQAI010000468.1:0-2795 GCA_041640415.1 Ammoniphilus sp.
TGCCTCTAATGCAGAAAGCAGGCATCTTAGCCAGGAGGGAATATGATCAGAAGCCATTTGATCTGTTCCGAAATCGATTGATGTTTCCAATTGCGGATACGCAAGGAAGGATTGTGGCATTTGGGGGAAGAATGATAGGTGAAGGGCAACCGAAATACTTGAACAGCCCTGAACATCCTCTGTTTAATAAGAGCCATATCTTATATAACCTCCATCGAGCAAGGAACGATATCCGCAAAAAACGGAAGGCAATTTTGTTTGAGGGCTATATGGATGTCCTTGCGGCATGGCAAGCGGGTGTTCGCAATGGAATTGCTTCGCTTGGAACGTCTCTTACGGAGAGTCAGGCAAAGATTATTAAACGGAATGCTGATCAAGTCCTTATCTGCTATGATTCCGACCGGGCTGGAATTGAAGCGGCAATGAAGGCGGCCGACATACTTCTTTCGCTTGATTGTCAGGTGCGAATGGTGAGCTTGGAAAAGGGCTTGGATCCAGATGACTACATTAAGAGGTATGGCGCTAATCAATTTAAGCGACAGCTGGAGGAAGCAACCTCCATCACTGCGTTTAAAATGGAGAATTTGCGTAGACGATTTGATCTTTCCGATGAAACTCAGCGCTTGCAATTTATTCACTCTGTACTCGAACAGATCTCATCCTTGAGCAATGCGGTGGAACGAGATCATTATATCCGGCTGCTCGCTGAGGAATTTGATTACTCGCTCGATGCACTGAAGCAAGAACAGTATAAGATCTATTATAAGCAAAAAAAGGCAGCAGGCAGGGATAAACTGACAAAGAAATGGAATAATAGTATAAATAATGGAGTTCATTTGCCTGTGAAATCTTTGCTTCCAGCTCATTATAATGCTGAGAAGAGACTGCTTGTCTTGATGCTTCATAATGAGGATTGGGCAGACCAAATCATGCGTAAAATTGGTGGCAACTTTAATGTGGATGAATTCGCTGCACTTGCAGCTCATCTATACCACTATTATACGACGGGTAATACCGCAAATCCAAGCAAATTCATCTCAGGATTAGAGGATGAGAGACTCATTGCAATGGCTTCTAAACTAGCCGTAGAGGAAATCCCAGAAGAACTGACTTCCAGGGAGTTATCCGATTACATACAGCAAGTGCTCAATTATCCGATCTTGATGGAGATCGAGGAACTAAAAAACGAACAAAAAAGATTGGAAAAAGAAGGAGACAGTTTGAAGGCTGCACAAGTCGGAATTCGCATCCTGCAACTTCGCAAGTCTATCAGGCCGTTATCCACATGAACCCAAGGAAGGAGGGAATGCCATGGCCAAAAAAACAGAAAATAAGCCAGGTGTTGTCACAGAAGTTGTTCAGGAAGCATCCGAACAAAACCTCGATCAAGTTAAAGAACAATTGGTGGAAATAGGAAAGAAGCGTGGGGTTCTCACCTATAAAGAAGTGGTGGACCGTTTAGCTCCTTTTGAGCAAGATTCTGATCAAATGGATGAGTTTTATGAATACTTGTCGGATCAGGGTGTTGAAATGATCAATGAGGCCGACGAGGAAGATGATATTGTTCCTGAGGATGAAATGGATGATGAGGAAGAGTTTGATCTTAACGATCTGTCCGTTCCTCCAGGAATTAAAATTAATGATCCTGTCCGCATGTACCTAAAAGAAATTGGCCGGGTTCCTTTATTATCTGCCGATGAGGAAATTAATTTGGCGCAAAGGATTGAAACAGGAGACGAAGAAGCAAAAAGAAGGCTGGCTGAAGCAAACTTGCGTCTAGTCGTAAGTATTGCCAAGCGTTACGTCGGTCGTGGAATGCTTTTTCTAGACTTGATCCAAGAAGGAAACATGGGCTTGATTAAAGCCGTGGAGAAGTTTGATTATAAAAAGGGATACAAGTTTAGTACGTATGCTACTTGGTGGATCCGTCAAGCCATTACCCGTGCGATTGCCGATCAGGCTAGGACCATCCGGATTCCTGTACACATGGTAGAGACGATTAATAAGTTAATCCGGGTATCTCGTCAGCTGCTTCAAGAGCTCGGAAGGGAGCCTTCGCCTGAGGAAATCGCAGAAAAGATGGACCTTACTCCTGAGAAGGTACGTGAGATTCTGAAGATTGCTCAAGAGCCTGTATCGTTAGAAACCCCGATTGGTGAAGAAGATGATTCGCATCTAGGCGATTTTATTGAAGATCAGGAAGCTTTAGCACCATCTGATGCTGCTGCATATGAGTTGCTGAAAGAGCAGCTGGAGGATGTCTTAGACACCTTAACTGACCGTGAAGAAAATGTTCTTCGCTTGCGCTTTGGCTTAGATGATGGAAGAACCAGGACGTTAGAAGAAGTTGGGAAAGTGTTTGGCGTTACTCGCGAACGGATTCGTCAGATTGAAGCTAAGGCCTTAAGAAAGCTTCGTCATCCTAGCCGCAGTAAGAGACTAAAGGACTTTCTTGAATAGTTTTTTTGTGCACGGTGGATTTTTTCTGCCGTGTATTTTTATTGCTATGGTTTGGGACTTTACATGCAATTTGACAAACAAAGCTTTCCTGGAGGCACAACATCATCCTTCGCTTCCGGACTACGTCGAATTGGCGTCTTGTTCGGAAGCAACTGTTGTCCCCGGAGGGGAAAAACTTTCTCTTAAGGCGGTCATGCTACTTTGAATAGTCTTCGATGAAGTTTTTTTTATTTTAGCGTTTCTAAAAGGACAATGCAAATGACGAATGGAAAAATAAAACATGAAATCGTTGTCAAAGTAGGGTGTTTTTTTATATAATTAATATAGGATTGAAT
>JBEQAI010000469.1:0-2784 GCA_041640415.1 Ammoniphilus sp.
AAGTCAGTTAAACGCTGGACGGTTCCTTCAATAACCTCGCCCACTCGGATTTCGTCATAAATCTTTTTCTTCGCTTGGTTTACTTCTTCCTCTAGAACCGCTCGATGAGATAAGATTACTTTGTTCTTTTCTCTATCTAATTCAATCACCTTAAGGCTTAACGTGCGTCCCTTATAATCAGAAAAGTCTTCTACAAAGTGGCGCTCTACATGAGATGCGGGAATAAATCCGCGTACTCCTACATCCACCACTAATCCACCTTTAACCACATCGGCTACTTGACATTCAAAGATGGTGCCAGACTGAAACTTCTGCTCAAGCTCATCCCATGCTTTAACAGCATCTACAGCCTTCTTAGATACGATGACCTCATCTTTTTCTTCATTGATCTTAGTCACTTGCAGGGTTAGTTCTTCTCCTTCAGTCAGTACATCGCCCACCTTTTCAATGTGCAGGCTGGATACTTCGCTGATGGGGAGAATCGCTTCGCTCTTGTAACCAATGTCTACTAAGGCTTGCTTCGCATCTACCTTTGTTACCTTACCTTGAACTGTTTCTCCCACTTGAATTGCTCTCACTTCTGCATTTTGCATTTCTTCAGCCATGGACCATTCCTCCTTAAAAGTTAGCACACTTCACTGATAATAGATTGATCATTACTTATATGTTATAAAAGAAATGATTACTAATTGAGGTAATCTTAGTATAGAACATTTTAACATATTTGATTCAAGTCAAGAAGCTTTTGTATTTCCTTCATGATCGCTTCTGCTGCTTCTGTGGTAATTTCCGTAGTAAGCTTCACATTCCGGTACGGACTAAAATCCATCGGATGGCCATACACTACCGTCATTTTGGTGAAGGGGATCCAAGATCCAATAATGGCTACAGGAATGACGGCAGCATCCGATTTTAAAGCAAATAAAGCAGCCCCAGGAAAGGGCCTTCTCAGCTTTCCATTCTTGCTTCGAGTGCCCTCAGGGAAAATGCCTAGGACTTTCCCGTCATCTAAGATCTGAAGAGCCTTCTTAAGCGCAGCCCGATCACTATTTCCTCGCTTGACCGGAAAGGCTCCGAATTCTCGAATGAGCCAAGAAACGATCGGGATTCGAAAAAGCTCTTCCTTAGCCATAAACATGACCTGTCTGTCCAACGGTGAGGCAATAAAAGGGGGATCCAAGTTGCTAATATGATTCGAACAGAGGATGACACCCCCCTGCTTAGGGATTCGATCAAGGCCGATAACCTGCCAACGATAAATCAATCGATAAAATAATCGGAACAAGGCTCGGAAAAATCGATACAATCCCATAAGCTTAAATTCGCCTTGACTCTACAGTATCTCGGTACAGTTCAACGATCTTCTCCACAACCTGGTCAATGGATAAGCCTGTAGAATCCAGCACAATTGCATCTTCTGCACAACGAAGCGGGGCTGTTTCACGCTCGCTGTCCAGTTTGTCGCGAAGGGCTATTTCTTCCTTGAGCACTTCCAGGTCTGCAAGATGTCCCTTGCTTTGAAGTTCTTTAAATCGCCTCTCGGCTCTTTCTTCGATCGAAGCTGTAAGAAATATCTTTACCTCTGCAAAGGGTAAAACATGCGTTCCAATATCCCTGCCATCCATCACCACGTTTTGTTCCTTAGCCATATTTCGTTGAAGTACCATCATTTCGTGGCGAACCTGTGGATGCTTAGCTACGATGGAAACATTCCGGCTGACTTCAGGGTGCCGGATCTCTTCCGTCACTTCCGTGTCTCCGACAAACACCTTTTGGCCTTCCGGACCTGGCCTAAGAAGAATCAGCATCGAGCGAAGCAAGTGAATCAGAGCTTCCTCATCCGCGAGTGGGACATTCTCATCTAATGCCTTAAGGGTTAAAGCTCTATACATGGCTCCGGTATCGATGTATGTAAAACCAACCCGTTTGGCAACAAGCTGCGCCACGGTGCTCTTCCCCGCCCCAGCTGGCCCGTCTATTGCTATATTCATGGAGTCATCCCTTTCTAGCCATAAGAAAAAGCAGGATTTTGCCTGCTTTTACGCTCAAGTTATTAGGTTACATCAAATATTAAGATAAAAAGAGCACAGACCGAAAGACTAAGTACGTTCCTATCTATTCAATTATCAGGCATTCGATACCTAGATAGTACCATAGTGTTCCTTAAGATGCAACGCCTTCCAGTCTCTCTACTTCAACAAGCCATGCTCGTATGGTGTCGAAATTCAGCAGTACTTGGGAGAGGGTCAAGGAGATTAATAAGATAAGAATGGCAGCAATCAACCACTTCTCAACGGATTGGGAGAATAGGCAAAAACGTTCTTCATAACTAGGATACTTCTTACTTCTCATAAACTGGCACCTCCACTTCCATTATCGCCAGAAAGAAGAGTAAATATTAACTAGCTACAGTACGCCCTTTTTTCTCAGCTCCACTTGCCGGTCAAAGCAGTATCGAATAATCTTCTCCCGATCCAATTCTCGAGTTTCTAGGATCATAAGTGATATCGCTTGATGTTCTCCTTCTCGCTTCGGCGGTACAACTCTTACGACCTTCGCGGTAAAGGAAGCATGGTCCATTCCTTGTTTCGTAGGGATTGCCAGCCAACAAGCAAAACGTTCACCATGATCTACCCGAAGATCCGACTTGCAGCTAAATGCTATCCCTCCGCCACTAACATCCAGTGTACGCGCAAGAAAATGGTTCGTCTTGCTCAAGGATCTAAGCGCCAATTCCAAAGAGGCAGGGACTCGCAGATAATTCCGCCGTTGTATCCGTTGGAT
>JBEQAI010000470.1:0-2782 GCA_041640415.1 Ammoniphilus sp.
TATACATGCGTACAACCATGGGCCCGTTGGCAGTCCAAGTAGTAAACAAAACCGTAAGATTACTCTTGGCGCATATCTGATCCAAATAAGGTGAAATTCGTTCAACTACGTTTTCTTGGCCGATAGCCGCCATCCCGTATTCAATGAGCTTGGTTCCGAGGCTGTAGTCTCCTGACTTGCGATCCCGATATAAAATGCCTAACTGAGTCAAAGTATTCAGGTATTTATAGAGGTTGCTTTTAGAAATTTTAGTGGCCGCTTGAATATCCGAGAACTTCAAGGGTCGAACGTGCTTAGAGAGGACATCTACAATACCAATCCCGATCTGCAAGGATTGAATGGTGGATGTACTTTTGGGATTTTCCATTTTTTCTCCTTTGGGAAGAGGTCTAGGACCCTTGCAATAGGGAAGGGATCCACATCACCAGCTCAGGCCAATATGTGACGATGAAAAGGGTCAGAATGGATACCACTAAAAACGGACCAATAGACTTAGTCAATTGTTCTAACTTGACGTCCGCGATCGACGAGGCGATGTACAATCCAGCCCCGACAGGCGGGGTAAGGAGCCCGATGGTCAAGTTCAAGCATATAATGATGCCGAAGTGGACCGGGTCAATTCCAAATTGCAGCAGGAGCGGACTAAAGATAGGAACAAGGATGATTAGGGCTGGAATACCATCCATCACCATCCCAACTAATAATAAGAATAGATTGACAAGCAAAAGAAAGACAAGAGGATTCTCCGTTAAGGATACCATCCATTCCGCGATCAGTTGGGGAATTCGTTCAAAGGAAAGCATCCACCCAAAGAGATTGGCCATGGCGATCAATAGGGTAACCGTTGCCGTTGTGACTACGGTATTGACCATGATCATCGGAAGGTCTTTGATTTGTAATTCACGGTAGAAAAAGAAGCCGACCAAGAGAGCGAGCACACAAGCAATGGCTGCCGATTCGGTGGGGGTAAAGACCCCGCTTAGAATCCCAACAATAATAACCATCGGCACCAGCAAAGCTGGAATAACCTGCAGAAACGCGCGTCCCATCTCGCTCCCAGATGCTTTTTCGGAGCCTTTCCATTGCTGCTTCATCCCGATGTAGGCGATTAGCCCCATTATGCCTAAAGCAAGGAGGATGCCCGGTATAATTCCGGCTAAAAACATCGTTCCGATCGAAGCCCCGGAGGAAACGCCATAAATGATGAATAGCATGCTTGGAGGGATAATGGGGCCCAATAGACCGGCTGTCGCTGTAGTAGATGCGCTGAATGCTTTGGAGTATCCCTCTTTTTCCATAGCAGGTACCATGGTGCGGCTCATCATCGCAATTTGTGCGGTGGCAGAACCGATAATGGAGGCTAGAAACATGTTAGAGATAACATTCACGTAAGCTAATCCGCCTCGATAATGCCCAACGATGGTTTTTGAAAATTGAATCAATCGCCTGGTCAATCCACCTGAGTTCATTAATTCCCCTGCCAGCATAAAGAGGGGAATGGCCAGTAATCCATAGCTCTCCAGGCCCGAATAGAGCCGTTGCGGAGCCGTAGGCAAGAGTCCCAAATTATTGCTGACCACGATATAAATAATGGTCGTTATCCCCAGCACGAAAGAGATGGGAACCTGAAGCAGCAATAAAAGGATAAATAAGAGGAGTGCAATCATCATGATCCTACACCTCTTTCTTGGCGGTCTGGAATGTCTTGAGCACGATATCCAATGCGTGAATGAGGATAAAGAAGAACCCGACCGGTACACTTAAGTAAGGAATGATCATCGGCAGCTGCAGAGAATTCGATTTCTGCAACAGAATCGTAGGAGACATGATCCACTGAACGGATAAGGCAAAGATATAGCATCCAAAAAGAAAGACGGCCAGCGTACTGACCACCATCAAAACTTTACGTACAGGTCCCTGGAGTTTATCCATCAAAATGGTGACGGAAGCCGAACGCTGAAGCTTGATTCCCATGCTCCCGCCGATAAACGTAAGCCAAACCAAAGAAAAAATAGCAATTTCGTCCGACCAGCTCAGCGGGGAATTCAGGAAGTAGCGAAACGCTACTCCTGCGGATAAGGTGACAAGCAAGATGCTACAGAACAAGACAGCCAACACTTTTTCTACAGTAAAAATAAAGTCACTGAGTTTGTGAATAAGGATCACGATTCTTCCCCCATTACTGATTCGTTTCTAGGAATGCCTTGATAAGAGGGTCTTTTTCCGCATATTTCTTTTGAATGTCATTTTTGATTTGATTAAAAGCAGAGATATCCTTGAGTTCCTGGATCTCAATACCAAGCGTTTTTAGCTCCTCTAGATTCTTCGTTTCCCTGGCTACCGCTTCTTGTACGCCCCAATCGACGGCTGCTTTCATCGCTTCATTGACAATCTGCTGGTCTTCCGGTGACAACTTAGCTTGAGTTGCCTTACTCATGACCACAACGGAAGGGAAGGTCATATGGTTACTCAATGTTAAGTGTTTGGCGTTTTCATAGTATTTTTCAGTGACGAGAGCGTCTAGATCGATGTCAATCCCGTCAATGACCCCTGTTTGGAGGGAAGTATAGACCTCAGGCAATGGCATCGGTGTTGGTCCTGCGCCCAAAGCTGTCCAGAAATCCTGAATGGCCGGACTGCCTAGGATACGGACTTTTTTTCCTTTTGCATCTTCCGGACTGGATACAATGGATTGCTTCATCAGGATGTGGCGATTCCCGGCAAACATGAAGTCCATTCCAACCAAGCCTTGGTTATCAAGCGCTTTCAGCATTTCTTTAGC
>JBEQAI010000471.1:0-2782 GCA_041640415.1 Ammoniphilus sp.
CAGCGACAAGAATGGCTGAACCCGTCATCCACAGCTCCACCAGTCTCGGAATGGACAGGGCCAAAAATAGAGAAATGACCGACATCACCAAGACCATCATTCGACTGTAATACAAAAGCTTGGCGTCGGACTGTTCCTTCATTCGCGGCTTAATGATGTCGCTGACGATGGAGGTCGAACCTGCGATAAAGAAAGAATCCGCACAGGAGAGAATAGTCGCGATTAATACAATAAACATGAGAGCCCCAAACCCAAACGGTAACGCTCCAAAGATTACTTCATAGTAAATCAGATTGGGCTTATCTGTTGTAATACCTAAACCATTAGCAAAGACTCCAATAAAGATGATCGCAATCCCTGTCACAAGGATAGCAAGGCAGGCTACCCAATTGGACAAGACCGAAGTTTTTACATCCTTCGCTGCCCATACTCTTTGCCAAGTATCCTGTCTCACGAGTGTCGCAGCACCAATGGTTAAAAACGGGATAATAATCTCAGCCAACCCGATATTGAACGGACTCAAAAACTCGCTCGCTTGTATCACACTCAGATTTTCAGCCAGATTGCTCCATCCACCTGTCAAATGGTAGATAAAGAAGACCAAGACCAGGACGCCTAGGGTTTGAATCGTTCCTTGAACGGCGTCGGTCCAAATCACCGCGGTCAACCCTCCCAAATAGGTTTTCAGCGTGATGAATAACCACGATATTATGATTCCAGTTGTCATATCCAAACCGAATATGAGATTGAGCACGGTAGCCAGCGCTACAAACTGTAAGCCTGTGAGAGCGCCTAAAGCGGCCATATTTCCGATAAATGCAGGGTAGCGAGCTGCTTCCCCATAGCGAAGGGCCGCGTAGTCCCCAATGGAAAACAGCTGATGCTCATCCCCAACCTTTCGAATGCGCTTGACCAAAAGCAACGTAAAAACAGCTAGGGAGCAGGCAAGGGAAATCACCGACCAAATTTGTCCCATCCCTTTTACGTAAGCATTTGCCATAAATCCAAGAAGAGTGGATCCTCCTACAGCTCCACCGATAATAGTTAATATCATCGGAGCGAGTGGCATGGCGCGCCCCCCCATATTGTAGGATTCATAAGTCCGGGCTTTTCTATAAAAATAATAAGAGTATGCGAGGATGCTGACGGAATAAATGACTAATAGCACAATAAGGATCGATTGGCTGGATTCATTAAGTTGCATAGATAAAGCCTCCTTTTTCTATGGATCGAACTATTCTTTGTATTGGCACCATTTTAACAGGAACGCAGCATAGATTTTCGTCACTCTTTTTACGCTTTCCAGATCCACCCACTCGTCCGGCCCATGTAAATTAGATCCTAAAGGTCCATAGCAGGTAGCAGGAATGTTATAATAAAGGTTATAAAATCGAGCATCCGTGGTCCCTGTAAAGGCTCCATAGGTTAATTCACTTTCTTCTATGATGCGGTGTGCTTCCCCCAATGTGTGGAATAGTTCCTGATTCGGATCAATGGAAAATCCTTCAGCATGAAATCCATAATATGAAATTTCAGGAGGATTATCTTTTAACCACTCATCCTTTTTCGCTGCTTCCAATAGGTAAGCGGTTAATTCTTCTTTCACATCCTCCGGATTCAACCCTGGGTTAAAGCCAACCCTAACTTCAATCGTACACTCGGATGGTACAGTCGAAGGCCAATCCCCCGCATGAATTGTACCGATATTAATGTTTTGCGGATGCGGATGGTCCGTAAAATCTTTATGCTTTGATCTGTTATTGATTTCTTCTTCATAGTTCAATAACGCCTTGACCATTTCATAGGATTTGACAATTGCATTCACTGCTTTATCTGCTCTTTCCGTATGTGCTCCTAATCCTGACACTTTGATACGCATCCAAATCACACCGACTTGAGCTGTTAATCCTACCTGTCCCATGGGTTCAGGAATAAGTGCGGCATCAGCTAAATAGCCGGCTTCAATGGCCGCTAACGCACCGTTTCCTGTACACTCTTCTTCTGTAACGGTTTTAATAATCACATCATTTGAAAGTTCCACCCCAGCTGATTGGATCGCTTTAAGTGCAAAAATCATGGCCGCAACCCCTGCCTTCATGTCTGCTATCCCGCGGCCATACATTTTATTTCCCACAACCGTTGATCCCCATGGATCATAACTCCACTTCGTTGTTGGTTCTGGACTTACAACGTCAATATGCCCTTGAAGGATAAGGCTTTTCCCCTTTTTTTCACCCTTTGCCGCATATTTCCCAACCACAATTGGACGACCAGCATAAGACCATTCCGCTGTAGAATAACCCGGGAGAGAGGAAAGCTTTTGCGGATCCGGCGTTATCATCTCTACTTCAAGGTGGAGTTCGTTTTTTAAGTAGTCCGCAATAAAATGCTGGATCGCGGCCTCATTTCCTAGCGTACTCGGATATCTCCCCAACTTTTGCAAAAAGGAGACTTCTTCGTCCCATAGCTTCTCTACTTGGTTCATGATGAAGTCGATTTTTTGTCCATTGATTAACTGCTCCATTGTTAATTGACCTCCTGAATACTAAATTTTCTTCTCCTCCTTTAAATAAGCAATATCCATGCCAAGAATTTATAAAGAAAAAGGGCCAAATTGACTATAAAAATGCCTATTTCTATTTAACTATTTTAATTTTTTTCGAAGCAAGAACCGATAACGATTCATTTTACTCCGGAATCGAATCGTATTTTGGGTTGTTTCGAACACAAAGTATCGTTACTGATTCGAAATCGATTCTTTTTTATTGACGAAAAATCAGAA
>JBEQAI010000472.1:0-2765 GCA_041640415.1 Ammoniphilus sp.
CAAACTGCTCAATAAACTTGGCGATACTTTCTGGTTGTCTTTCTTTTGTCGTCAGATTGACTCCTAGAACCACGATGCCATTATTATTATAGGTTTCATAGAAGTCTTGCATATCCGGCATCTCCGCACGGCAAGGCGGACACCAAGTAGCCCACAGATTGACAATCACACGCTTGCCCCGCAGATCTGATAGTTTGATATTCTTGCCATCTAAAGTTTTCAGTTCAAAATCTGGAGCTAGGTTCCCTTGCTTTACACCTACCGGCACCTTCCCATCCTCTTTAGTAAGCTCTTCTTTGCCCCTTACTTGCGAATCCTTGCCCGTATCATACACTCCCCAAATTACAAGAGCGATTAAAACCATAAGTGCCAACATATTTCTGACCATCATTCCTACCTCCTAACCGTGCGAGTAAATCTTGAACGACCTGACCCTATAAAACCGATCAGACAAATTACGAGAAAGATGAGCTGATCTCTCGATAACCCCCACCACACCCCAACATGGACATCCTTAAAATAATGAATAAAAATTTGGCTAATCCCAAACCAGATCATTCCATGAAAGGCTTGACTAACCGATTCCTTTCGAAAAAACCACCATATAAACAGCAACGATAAGAACATCTCACCTAGGTGGAAAAATGAATTATTATAATTTATCACCCATGAAACTCCATGATATACGGTGCTAGCGCCACCATAACCAAGTCCTAGCAAGGTTATATAGGGGTTAATCGAGATCTTCTGTTTGCTAGATTGATAAAGAAGATAGAAAAATACAGAAATAACAGCAAGAATCCAACCTTTGTAACCACCTGTAAAATAAACGATGGTCATGGGATAAGCGAATACGGACAGCGGATGAAATAGAATGAAGCTAAATTTCCAAATGGCTATACTCATCCAAATGGAGTGACTTAGGGTGTCAAGTAAAGTTGTTCTTTGAACCTGCTCAAAGCCTCTTATCCTCAGCTTGATGAACCCATACCCCACCCCTGCGGAAGCCAACAAGACCACCCACTTCCACTTCACAAGCAAGGGTCCCCACATAATGGCATCTTCCATGGTACTCCTCCTTTCTATTCAACCAGAGTTCGTGTAGGCGGGACCTTGATCAGATCACGATCGATAGACAAGGAAACCTATTCATCGATCAGTATCGAATGAATAGGTTATCGAATAGTTTCCTTCTAAGTATAACAACGAATTTAAAGTTTTTATATCTACGTTCCACATCTGTGATTATAAATCATCCTTAACAATCGCGGCCTTCGTATAAGCCGTAACTTTGGCCTCAAAGAAATCGGTCTTGATTCCGTTAATGTTGGATAACTTCGAGATCCACGGCAGCGGATCCTGCGTAATTTCCGGATAGAGAATCTCAAAATCTAGCATCCTTAATCTTTCATTCGCTAAATGCTTGATATAGGCTTCAACTAAATGCTGATTCAGCCCCTCAACCTTATCGCCTATGACGTAATGTCCCCATTCGATTTCATTCTCTGCAGCTTGCTTAACCATGCCCCGCAATTCCGCCAGGTGCTCTTCTGTGAAGTATTGAGGATTTTCAGTTCTCATTTCCTTCATGATATTTCGGAACAGGACCAGATGGGTGAGCTCATCCCGGTTGATATAACGGATTTCCTGGACGGTGCCGCTCATCTTTCCCAATCGTCCCAAGGCGTAGATAAAAGCAAACCCACTGTAGAAATAAAGGCCCTCCAGAATGAAATTGGCCATGCAGGTCTTGATCAAGCCCCATTCACTCGGTTGCTCGATAAACTCATTGTATAATCCCCCGATGAACGAGACTCTTTTCAGTAGCAAGGGATCATCTTTCCACTGGTATAAGATTTTCTGTTGCTCATGGGGATGGCATATGCTGTCCAGAATATAGCTGTAGCTCTGGCTGTGAATGGCTTCATCCGCCGCCTGTAGAGTGAGACAAAGGTTGACCTCCGCTGCGGTAATATAATCGTTGATGTTCGGCAGATTGGCCGTCTGAAGACTGTCGAGAAAAATCAGGAACGAGAGGACCTTATCCAGGCTCTCCCTGTAATCTTCAGGCAAGTTCCGATAGTCGGTGACATCCGCACTCATTGGAATCTCTTCCGGTATCCAGAAATTATTCATCGATGTGCGGTACCATCTCATCGCCCATTCATATTTGGGACGGTTAAACTCCTGCAGGTTGGTGGTATTGCCTCCCATAATTCTTTTCTTAGAAATATCGGTATCCCCATGGGGATTGAACAACGGTCTTAAGGTCATGCTTTCCACATTTCATCCATCCCTTCTCTAAGCTGAGCAGCTTACGCATTCTTCCACTTCCAATGATTTGGAACGCACGTAGTATACGGTTTTCACGCCTGACCTCCACGCTTCATAGTACAGATTGAAGACTTGGCGCAAACTGGTTTCTTCCGGGTTAATGTAAAGATTGAAGGATTGCCCTTGGTCGATGTATTTCTGGCGAATCGCATTGGCAGAAATTGAATAGCCCTGATCGATTCGATGAGCTTCTTTGTATAACCAGAAATTTTCGGAGGATAAATCGGGCGCCGTTTGCGGAATCGTCAATCCCTTCTTTTCTTCCAGCCAATACTTATCCATGATCGGATCGATGGTGGCGCTTGTTCCAGCAATGACCGATGTGGAGCCCGTCGGCGCGATCGCCATCAAATAGGCGTTGCGGACCCCATAGGCTTGCACTTGCCTCTTCAGCTCATCCCAATCCAGCCCATATTGCCATCCGGATAAAC
>JBEQAI010000473.1:0-2764 GCA_041640415.1 Ammoniphilus sp.
TTGTCATCAAAGGGGGGGTTATTATTCTTGCCGTTCTTTTGGACCGGTTACGTTCTAAATAGGAAAACGAATTTTGAAGAAATTGAAGGAGTGAAGCGATTGAAAAAAACAGTGAAAAAGCTGTTGAAAGCAGGGGCTGCATGTACCCTAAGTTTATCATTAGTGGTTCCGGCATTTGCGGCGGATCCGGGATATTACCAAGAAGAATATCGTAACCAATTTCATTTTTCCCCCGAAACAAACTGGATGAATGATCCAAATGGAATGGTTTATTATGATGGGGAATATCATCTTTTTTACCAGTACCATCCTTATGGAACAACGTGGGGGCCGATGCATTGGGGACATGCTGTCAGTACTGATTTAGTACATTGGAAGCATCTTCCGATTGCCCTATCTCCTGATGAAAACGGGGATATTTTTTCAGGAAGTGCGGTGATTGATTGGAACAATACAGCAGGATTTGGTAAAGAGTCAATGGTAGCCATCTTTACTCATTCCGGCGAGAAGGGACAAGTTCAAAGTCTTGCGTACAGCAACGATAAAGGAAGAACATGGACAAAATATAAGGGGAATCCGGTTATGCCAAATCCCCCGATTCCTGATTGGCGGGACCCAAAAGTATTTTGGCATGATGAAACACATCAATGGGTAATGTCTTTAGCTGCAAAAGATAAAATAATGTTTTATACTTCCCCGGATTTGAAAAATTGGGAATATGCAAGTGAATTTGGCCCAGACGGCGGGATTCAAGCAAACGGACAAACAGGTGCATACTCCTATACCCTGTCACCTCAAAGAGGCGGCTCCTTTACAATGGAAGGGGATATCACTCTTGTTGAAAAGAACGGCCGAGAAGGTGCAGGAGGGCTGGTTTTCCGTTCGGATAAAGATGCATCTAATGCGTATATGGCCAAAGTAGATGCCGAAAAAGATGTCGTTACATTAAGTAAAATTGATCAGGGGAAAGTGATTGATCTTGCTTCAAAATCAATACCTATTGAAACTTCCGAAACCTATCGTGTAAAAGTGGAGGCAGATACAAGTCAATTAGAAGTCTACCTGAATGATCAAAAGGTTGTTGAAGTAACAGACATATCATTTGAAAATGGACAGTTTGGATTAGCTGCATGGAATTCAACTGCTGTGTTTCGCAATGTGGAATTTAACAATAAAACGAACTTTATTACCAACCTGTCAGGATGGAAATCAGTAAATGGTACATGGAACGATACAAATGGTGGTAAACAGGGCAACTTCCAGGATGATGCCTACAATATGAGTGGAGATCAGGGAGACCAATTCAGCTATGAGGCTGAAATCACGATTTCAGGTGAAGAGGGCGAAAAAGGCTCAGGTTCACTCGTATTCCGCGCAGATGAGAATGGAGAGAATGGATATGTTGCCAGCATTGATGCCTCAACAGATACAATCAAGTTGGCCAAGCATGAAAATGGAATTGCAACTTTGATTGAGGAGAAAAATACCGAGATCGAAACCAATCACATGTATCGACTTAAAGTAACGGCGGTCGGCGACGAGATCAACGTATATTTAGACGATCATCTTATTTTGGAAGTCGATGATGCGACTTTTTCTAAGGGGTTATTTGGACTCCATGTTGGGAACTCGTCTGTTTTGTTCCAAAATGTCAAGAAGGGCAAATACATTGTAACGGACGCAAAGGAAATTGAAAATCACGATTTTGAAACAGGAGATTTGACTGGCTGGGAAGTGGTAAGGGGTGATGCCTTTACAAACGATCATGTGACCGACACGACACAATATTGGGGCGGTTCCTTTGATCAACAAGGAACATACCATTATTGGGGATTTTCCGATAAGCATAAAGGAGACGATGCGACAGGAGAAATGCATTCTTCTTACTTTAAGCTAAGCGGTTCCGGTGAAATAAATCTATTGATTGGCGGAGGAAATGATAGTACAAACCTTTATGTCTCCTTAGTAAGAGCAACCGATGACAAAGAATTAATTCGCCAGTCAAATACAAAATTTGCAAATGAACAATATCGCCGTTATGTGTGGGACGCGTCCAAGTTTTTGGGAGAAGTAGTCTATATTAAGGTAGTTGATAACGCTACGGGTGGCTGGGGCCATATTAATCTTGATAAAGTAAACGTTTTCAATACAGGGGAAATTCCTTCTGAAGTAGACAAGGTAGCACAGGAGCGTAAAGAACCAGAACAAAGAGATCGCGGAAATTTAACGGACTGGGTTACCGTTACAGGTAATTGGATAGCCTCCACTTACGGCAGCAACAATGGGGTTTGGGAATGCCCTGCATTATTTCAATTGCCTGTTGATGGAGATCCAAACCACAAAAAATGGGTTTTACAAGTGAGTATAGGTGACGGTGCAATAGCTGGCGGATCAGGGATGCAATACTTTGTCGGCCATTTTGATGGAAAAAAATTCACCAGTGATCACTCGCCTGATAAAGTCTTATGGTCTGACTACGGTTCAGATTTTTATGCAGGGGTAGAGTGGAGCGGGATTGAAGGGGAAAATGGAGAGAAATACTGGCTTGGGTGGATGAGTAATTGGCAGTATGCAAACCATACACCTACTACAACTTGGAGAAGCTCGATGTCCCTGCCAAGGAAATTAGAGCTAACCAAAACAAAAGAGGGATTGCGCTTAAAACAAACACCCATTTCTTTAAAATCCATCCGCAATAACAATGAACGTACATCGTTTAAGGATGAGGTCATTTCCGGAAACAGTAACCTATTATCAGGAATAG
>JBEQAI010000474.1:0-2759 GCA_041640415.1 Ammoniphilus sp.
CTAAAGAAAAAGCTCAAGATCAAAGGAAAAAACCAAACGATCCTGTTTGTAGGCAGGATCATGAAGGAGAAGGGGATCCATTTAGTTTTAGATATCATGCCGAAATTAATAAAAAAGTACCCAAAGGTGAAATTGGTGATAACAGGTGCCTCACGGTACGGAAGAAATATAAGGACACCGTATGTACGCAGGATTTATCGCAAGGCTTCCCGCTTGGGCAAACATGTGGTGTTCACGGGATTCATCCGTCCACACAAGATCCCTTACATCTACCAATTAGCTGATGTTGTCGTTATTCCCTCGTTGTGGCATGAACCGTTTGGCAGGGTCAATTTGGAGGCGATGTCTTCTCAAAAAGTGGTTTTAGCTTCTAAGCGGGGAGGGATTCCAGAAGTGATTAGACATGAAAAGGACGGACTTATCGTGAAGACTCATAAAAAGAAAAAGCTCTATAAAGCTCTTTCAAAGCTGTTAGCATCGGAGGAGTTACGACAAGAGTTAGGGAAAAACGGATGGGAGCGCTCTAAGGAATTCACCTGGGAAAAGACAACTGAAAGATATCTAGAAATCTTTGAATCGTTAGTCCGAAAGAAGAAGGAGTCAAGATGACCAAATCCATTGTCGTCTATCGAGAACTCTATCTGCCTCACAGCGAAACTTTTATTTATGAACAAATAACCCATCTGCACAGATACAAACCATACGTGTTATGCAGACATAAAATTTCCGAGTCAACACAATTCCCTTACCCACATGTTTATTGTATTCAAAATATTTCGAATTTAAAAACCCAGATTCTCCGCAAAAAGGTCAAACTGATTTACGCCCGCTTCGGGATGGGCGGAGTGCAAATGCTTCCAGTTAAAATGAAATTGAAACTACCTATGCTGACCTCCTTTCACGGTACGGACGTTTCACGCCAAATCACTCTGCAAACTAAATATCGCAAAATCCTTCCCCATTTGTTCAAAAGAGGGGAGGCATTTACAGTCGTATCCCAAGACATGAAAAATAAGCTGATTGAACTAGGGTGCCCAATGAAGAAGATACATGTCATAAAGTCAGGAATAGACCTGAATAAATTTCACTATGAGCCTAAGCTAGAACTGGACCCATCTGGAGCAAGAATCCTAAGTGTAGGACGGCTGATAGAGAAAAAGGGAATGGCTGAGTTAATTTCCGCATTTTCGAGAGTAGCTTCCTTCCTGCCGCGTGCCAAGCTGGTGATCGTGGGTGATGGGAAAGAGAGGGAAAGCCTGGAGAGGCAAATCGACCTGCTAGGAATGAAGGAACAGGTAGAGCTAAAGGGTCGATTAAGTCATCCAGCCGTGAAGAAAGAAATGGAACGCTGTGATCTTTTTGTCCTTGCTTCAAGGACAGGATCGGACGGGAATGTGGAAGGGATTCCAAATGTCATCATGGAGGCGATGGCCATTGGCAGGCCTGTGGTGACTACTCGCCATGCAGGGATACCTGAATTGGTTGAGCACAACCAAACAGGTTATCTCGTTCAGGAGGGTGACTCATTGGCGTTGGCTGAGATGATACTCTATGGATTATATGATTTAGATAGACGCCAACAACTTCTGAATGCAGCACGCAAAAAGGTAGAGGAAGAACATGATGTTGTCAAGCAGATTCAAAAGCTGGAGAGATTGATGGATAAGATCATTAAAAAGGCATAGTCACTTGAGTGACTGCAAAAACGAATTTAATCCCTCTCTCCAGTGCGGCAACTCACGAAACCCATTTAACCTTATGGCCATATGATCCAGAACTGAATAGGCTGGCCGAATAGCCGGGGTAGGAAAGGAGGCTGTTTTTGCTCGCTTTACAGTGATGCCTGCCTTTAGCTCCTCCATAAGGGCTTTAGTCAGATCGTAGCGGGAGCAAAAGCCACGGTTTGAAGCGTGGTACACCCCGTATTTATCCGATGAAATCAACTGCTCAATAAAATGCGCAAGATCAACGGTATAGGTAGGAGAGCCAATCTGATCATCAACAGCATATAGTTCTTTCTGGTTTTGGGCAAGCCGAATCATGGTTTTCATGAAATTCTCGCCATTCTTTCCGAACACCCAAGAAGTTCTAACAATAAAAAATCTATATGATAGGTTTTTAACAAATTCTTCGCCAGCAAGCTTTGACTTTCCATAATTATTTACAGGATTGGGGACGTCGAATTCGCGGTAAGGTACCGAACTGGTCCCGTCAAAAACATAGTCTGTACTGATATAGACTAGTTTGGCTCCGGCTTCTTGCGAGGCTACTGCCATGTTACGTGTGCCATAGGCATTGACTAAAAAGGCTTGATCCACATCTTTCTCCGCTTGATCCACTTTTGTATACGCTGCACAATGAATGACTACCTCTGGCTTTTTTTGCTGAATAATACGATTGGTAAGCGTGAAATTGGTTATGTCTAGCTCTGATCTGCTTAATCCATCGACCTCATGGTTATTTTTCAATATGGAGACAATATCAGATCCAAGTTGACCGTGGGCACCTGTTACAAGAACCTTCATTCGTCCTGACTTCCTTTCGTTTTATCTAAGTTAATATATGAGGCGGCAAAGAGATGGTGATGGTAAACGAAAAAGGGTGATCCCTAAGGGGACACCCTAAAATACCTCTTTTATTTTAATTCTTTTCGTAGTTCTCTCGATAGTAGGCTAAGTATTCTCCACTTTTAATTCGCCTCCACCAGTTCTGATTCGTTAGATACCATTGGATCGTCTGGGCTAAACCCGTTTCGAAGC
>JBEQAI010000475.1:0-2758 GCA_041640415.1 Ammoniphilus sp.
GCGGCCCTTGACCGGATCCATCGCCTTCATGACCTTAGATCGAACCGTCGCCATTTGGGGTCGATGCTTCTTACACAAAATCGTCGCCATTATATTTCCGCCAAAGGCCGGCCTGCTCGCTTCCAGCAAACCCGTTTCTACATCAACATCTAACATGGTGGTATCGGCCGTAAGTCCGGTCTCTAAATCCGTCGCTGCCGCGCTCGCTAGATCTTTTCCATTTGAGGTAGCTCCATAAAGAACAATTTCCGGCTTATATTTATTAACAAGGGAAACAAAGCCGACTCGATAGGTTTCTGAGCGATAGTCCTTTAAAATAGGATCGTCAATGACGTAGATCTTGTCTGCGCCGTACTCAAAGATGGTGGGAGCCAAGGATTTTACTTGATGTCCCAATAACACGCCCCCTAATTCAACCCCGCGCTTATCTGCCATCTTTCGACCTGCACCTAACAGTTCCAAGGACACACCTGCGATTTCTCCCTCATTTTGTTCGATGTAAACCCAAATACCCTTGTAATCCTCGAGTTTGATGGCCATTTATGCTCCCCCCTTAACTGCGAAAAGTTCTCTCTTTTCTTTTAGCAAGATTTCTATAAGCTCCCTTACCTGTTGATCAGATGTCCCTTCTATTTTCTTCCCACCTTCCGGTTTAGGGGGACTAAACATTTTACCTACAATGGTAGGAGAACCTTTTAACCCTAGCTGCGTCCGGTCTACATCTTCTAGATCATTAACGGACCATATCGTGGGCTGGTAGCGAGCAGCGCGAATCATATTCGGAAGAGTGGAGTAGGATACCTCATTAATTTCTTTTTCTACCGCTAAAAGACAGGGCAAAGTTGACTGAATCACTTCATGGCCATCTGGAATCTTCCGATGAACAATAATTTCTTTTCCTGCCTCATTAACGGCTTCAATCTTTTTCACAGAAGTTAAAGGAGGGATATCGAGCCTGCGTGCAATCCCTGGTCCCACCTGACCCGTGTCACCATCAATCGTCATCTTCCCTGTAAGGATTAGATCTACGGGCTGTTGCTTCGATAATTTCTCGATCGCTTTGGTTAAAGCGTAACTTGTTGCCAACGTATCAGCTCCCGCAAAAGCTCGATCTGAAATCATATAGCCTTCATCTGCCCCGATTTGGATGCACTTTTTTATGGCGGCCACGGCTTGCGGTGGTCCCATTGTTAATACGCTAATGGTTCCTCCATACTTCTGCTTTAATCGCACCGCTTCTTCCACAGCGTGAGCATCGTACGGATTAAGGATAGCTGGAACCCCTCTACGATCTAGCGTATTGGTTTTAGGATCAACCTTGATGATTTTCGTATCAGGCACTTGCTTGATACAAACCAGGATGTGCATGTTTCATTCCCTCCCTTTCCTTTTCGAAGATTCCTCACCACATTCCACTCACCTTAGCGTGAATAACTTGGCTCACGTTGTGACAACTTTCACAACATGTGTCACAACTGTATTATAATAAATGGATCTAGTGGGAGGTTTTATATAACTATTATACAACTCCACACTTATAGTGTATATGAATATTCTAAATATTTTATTCAACATTTTTTTTCCAAATTACTTCTTATCGAGGCCCTCTCGGAGAGGTTGTATCCATCTTTAGAGGATGCTTTCTAAAAATGAATATGAAAATGGGCACCTTGTTCGGATGCCCATTTAATAGTTAGGAAGAGAATTGCTCTTCTTCTGTTGACCCCTTCAGAGCGGTCGTGGAAGAATTTCCTCCTGCGATCACTTGAGAGACTTCATCAAAATAACCTGTCCCTACTTCTCGTTGGTGTCTTGTAGCCGTATATCCATGAATCTCGCTAGCAAATTCCGCTTGTTGAAGCTCTGAGTAAGCCGCCATGCCGCGATCTTTATATCCTCTAGCTAACTCAAACATCCCGTAGTTCAAGGAGTGGAAACCAGCAAGCGTGACGAATTGGAATTTGTAGCCCATTTTTCCAAGTTCTTTTTGGAAGTTAGCAATGGTTTCATCATCTAGTTTTTTCTTCCAGTTAAAAGATGGAGAACAATTGTAAGCCAAGAGCTTACCGGGATATTCCTTATGAATGGCCTCCGCAAACCTTCTGGCTTCCTCAAGGTTAGGCTCTGATGTTTCACACCAAATCAAGTCAGCATAAGGTGCATAGGCTAAACCACGGGCAATCGCCTGATCCAATCCTGCCCTCGTACGGTAGAAGCCCTCTACGGTACGCTCTCCCGTAATAAAAGCATGATCATATGGGTCTGCATCACTTGTAATAAGGTTAGCTGCATTTGCATCTGTTCTTGCGATAATAACGGTAGGCACCCCCATTACATCCGCAGCTAGACGTGCCGAAATCAAGTTTTTTACAGCCGCCTGGGTAGGGATTAACACCTTTCCACCCATATGACCACATTTTTTCTCGGAGGCTAACTGATCTTCAAAATGGACGCCGGCAGCTCCTGCTTCAATCATCCCCTTCATTAATTCAAAAACATTAAGCGGCCCACCAAACCCAGCCTCTGCATCGGCCACTATAGGAGCGAACCAGTAAGTATCCCCTTTGCCTTCTGAATGTTGAATTTGATCTGCTCTTTGCAACGCTTGATTAATCCTCTTCACCACCTGCGGTACACTATTGGCGGGATATAAACTTTGATCGGGATACATGTGTCCTGCAAGGTTGGCATCGGCTGCCACTTGCCAACCACTGAGGTAGATGGCCTTTAATCCCGCTTTTACTTGTTGAACCGCTTG
>JBEQAI010000476.1:0-2753 GCA_041640415.1 Ammoniphilus sp.
AGAACCTTCTACAAGGGAAATTAAAAAAGATGCGGGTTTAAGAGCTCACTTATATTTCAGTATCAAGAAGAAGCAGAATTTCTGCTTCTTTTTTTGGCTATAGAAAAAATATATAGGATTATCTGATCATGGGGCCTCCAATTTTGTTTATTACGCACATAGATATAGGGTCATGGAAAAAGAGATAATGACTTAACAAAATAATGTATTAACACAAGGGAGGTTAAGTATCATGCATCATCTTAAAATAGCCTATGGCAAGGATTATCTCCAAGCTGATCTACCCTATCCATATGAAAATATTACGATATCAGATAGAGAGCTGTCGTATACGAGCGAACAAGAAGTGGAACGAGCATTGCTCAACCCCATTGGGGCTTCTATAGAAGACATGCGGGGAGCAAAAAATGCCGTCATTGTGACCAGCGATGCTACTCGGCCTGTTCCGAATCATCTATTAATTCCTGCTTTACTAGAAGAATTAAACAAAATAGGAGTTAAAGAGAAAGATGTTACGGTGCTTATTGGTACGGGTCTTCATCGAGTAGTACCTCAGGAGGAATGCAAACAAATCGTCGGGGAAGACGTATACAGTCGCGTAAAAGTAGTCTCCCATGATGCATGGGATGATCATGGACTAAAACGTTTTGGTACGACCTCTAGAGGTACACCAGTAGTTGTCAACAAAATTTATGCGGAAGCGGATGCCAAGATTGCGATTGGCGTTCTAGATCCGCACCAGTTTGCAGGTTATGCGGCTGGAGCAAAGGCCGTCTCCATTGGACTTGGGGGCGAGGCCCAGATTCAAGCCAATCACGCGATGTTAACGAGACCCAATGCAGAATTAGGAATAATAAAAGGAAATCCCATTCGAGAGGATATCGATGAAATCGGTGCCATGGTAGGAATTGACTTCATTCTCAATGTCGTTTTGAACAGTCGTAAAGAGATTGTACATGCGGTAGCTGGTCACTTCCTCGAAGCACATAGAGTAGGAGTAGAATTATCCAAAAACGTACTGCAAGTTCCCGTTGCGGAACCTGGTGATTTGGTCATTGCAGGAGGGGGAGGGTATCCGAAAGATATTGATCTCTATCAAGCACAAAAGGCATTATTGCATGCCACATTCGTAGTCAAGGAAGGAGGAACTCTGATTCTTGTCGCAAAGTGTGAAGAAGGAATTGGCTCAGAAAAATTCAAGCAAACGATGAAGTTAGGGGAATCGATTCAAGAAGTCCTAAAGAAATTTGCCAAAATGGATTTTTACGTGGGTGGACATAAAGCTTATCTTTGGGGACAGTCTCTGTTAAAAGCCAATGTTATAATCGTTTCGGATGGACTAACCTATGAGGATGCACAGATAATGAAAGTCAAAAAGGTAGAAACCCTACAACAGGCAATTGACATGGCTCAACAGGATTTGTCTAGGAATCCAAAAGTTTTGGTCATACCCAAAGCGTCTTCTACCATTCCTATGCTAACGCAAGATGCCACTGTTCTTTTATAAAAAGATTAATAGATAGGAGTATCCAAGATGATAACTAAAAAGTATGAAATGTTACATGGGATTCTAAGGGAGATGGGAAAAATCGTCCTCGCTTTTTCTGGGGGAGTGGATAGTACATTCTTATTGAAAGTTTGTATAGATACTATAGGAGCAAGCAATGTTCTTGCGGTTACGGCAAAGTCAGAAACATATCCGACGAGTGAGTTAGAAGAGGCCATTCAATTAGCCTCATCCCTAGGGGTTATCCACCGTATCGTTGAGACATCAGAGTTAAATATTCCAGGATATACAGAAAACACAAGTAACCGCTGTTATTTTTGCAAAAAGAATTTATTTGAAATTTTGATTCCTATCATGGAGCAATGTCAATACAAGAATATTGTGTATGGGCTAATTGCTGATGATATGACAGAGCATAGACCTGGAACCAAAGCAGCAAAGGAAATGGGGATAAGGGGTCCTCTACAGGAGGCGGGATTCACGAAAGAAGAGATTCGTATGTTATCTCGGGAGTTGGGACTCCCAACTTGGGATAAGCCCTCATTTGCTTGTTTATCCTCCCGCATTATGTACGGAGAGGAAATAACGATGGATAAGCTAAGAAAAATAGAACAATCTGAACAGTACTTAAAAGGGTTGGGGGTTCGTCAAGTACGTGTACGAACTCACGGTGATATGGCTAGGATCGAAGTGGAACCTAACTGTATGTTGACCGTTCTCAACAACCATCGTGATATCACGAGCACGATTCAATCCTTCGGTTACAGATATGTAGCGATGGATCTGTTTGGCTATCAGAGTGGGAGTATGAATAAGGGATTATTTAAAGGTTAAATGGAAGGGATAGTCGATGATCCGGTGGCGATATTTGAGGATTTAGGTTTTTGTAAGGTTGATATAGGTAGGGAGGAAAGAACGGGATATCCAGAGGTGATCTTTGGACAGGGTAAGGGAAAGTAGCGATGGCTCATGGCTCTTTCCCTATTCCTGCTCCCGCAACTGCTGAATTGTTAATAGGGATACCCATTGCTGAGCTACAGACAAGTGGAGAATTGACTACTTCAACGGGAGCTGGGATTTTGATAGCCCTAGTAAAGAGATTTGGACCATTACCTAATTCAATAGTCGAGCACATTGGATATGGAGCAGGTGAAAAAGATTTTGATCATCCTAATGTTCTTCGGGCTTTTATTATAAGAATCACTGAAAAGGACGTTAAGGAGTCCATTGCTGTTAGTTTCATTTT
>JBEQAI010000477.1:0-2751 GCA_041640415.1 Ammoniphilus sp.
TGCCGATAATGATGGTGTTCGTGTCCTTCTTTTCCACCTGAGTCCTCCAAATTGGAATGAATTACAAGTTTATTATGACAACAAATTTATTCTATTATTCACTATGTAAATGTTGGAAACAAAAAAAATGAGCTGCTTGTGATTGCCGCTCATTTCTTATGAGAGATGAAATATTTATCGAGTAAACGTTCTTTGGACATCATTAAATACTTAGGCGTTAGATGGCCTTTTTTTAAGCATTTCCATTTCCCATTTGGATGCAAAACAATAAACATGGGGATTAGAAACAGCTCTTTTAAGGTCCTATATACAGGATTGGCTATGTCTATCGTCTCGAATCCCAAAGGTTTGACCCCCCTAGTAAGTACGGTTATGCCAATCACGGCTTTGATCTCTTTTTGTTGGGGGTGACTCGCAAGGTATCGGGCTAATCCCGGCAGAGACTGCTCTACGCGATGGTATACATAAAAAGCTCGTTTGACATCATTTTGGATATGCTCCATCTCTTTCATGAGAAGGCAATTATGCAGGTGTATTTTAAGAAGAAGATCGGAAGGCGAAATGACTGTTCCATCCTCAAGGGATATACTAGGTCCCCGATATGTAAGCAGTCGCACTCGAAAAACGTTTTGTTCCTTCAGATCAACAAGCTGTAAACGACTACAATAATAATAAAGATTATCAAGGATCGACCATGTTTGGATAATGGTACTCATGATGGTTTCCTCCATACAAAGTAAACTGCTGTTAACCTAATTAAAGATTTCCCTCGCGTGAGCACTTAAATGTATCCTATTTTTGGCCCATCTCTCGCCCAAAGAGCCTGCCTTCGGACAGGCCCTCTGCTTTTAGCCCGAGTAAGGCTTATCGTTGGTTCCTTTGATAAACTTCTTCATCATGACCACCCCAAGCAAGAATAAGGGAAGTAAAATACCGTAAGTCAAATCAAAAAACGGCCAGATCGGAGCCATGTTGCCAATGTAGACGATATTGGGTGAAATAATGAGGGACAAATTAACCAAGAGGATCCCCATCGGTAAAATAAGAGATCTATACTCTTTCAGCCTTAACGTTTGCGCCAATCCCAATACAGCGGAATAGAAGTATAACGTAATTCGGAAAAATAGGGTAATGAACCATATTCCCGCTAGGATCGCTTCGATTCGCTGAAGGAACTCGCCTATATTTATTTTTTGAGCCAACATATAGCTTGGAAACTGATATCTTGCTGTATGATCCGGACCAAGAACCAAAAGGCATAATGCCATCATGATAGTGAGTACAACGCCTCCGATCCCGGCCCCCACGATCAGACTTTTGGTGATTTTATTTGCTTGATTCACAAAGGGAAAAATCATCATCAGTACGACCAGCTCAACGAAAGGATACGTGATAAAAGTAAGCGAACCTCGCAATACAGGTTTAAAGCCTTCTTCAAGGACCGGCTGGACTCTTTCAAGCTTCACTTCGGGAAGCAGGAAGATAATCAATATAAATAAAAGGATGATCACCCAAGGAAATAAAATTTCAGCGCTCCTTGCGATAGTTTCCAGCCCCAAACGAGTGGCCAACAGGATGATCATGATAAAAACAATATGGATCGCCTCAATGGGAGTATCCGGCATGATATGGGTGGTCAAAAAGTCCCCTATTTCCCTTAGAGCAACCGCTGCATACAAAAAACAATAGGATAAGAATAAGAGAGAAGCGACGATTCCTAGCCATTTACCCAAAATTTTCTCATTCACCTGAACCAGTGTTAAGTCAGGATGGAGTCTGCCAACAGCGGAAAACAAAGGGATGACCATCAATCCAACCGCTAGGCTTAAAATAGCCACAATCCACGCATCCTGTTTCGCTTCCATGGCCGTAATGGCCGGCAAAATCAAGATCGCATCGCCAATGGTATATAATACAACCAGTATGGTAAATTGACGCACTCCGATTTTTCCGTTCTCCAGCATGTTCATCACCTCCCTTGTTGAACCTGTTTGCGGATTCCCGTCACGATAAGCAGCAACAACGGGATGCCTACTTGAAGCGGGAGATGCAGATAGGTAGGAACCTTTTCCAATCCAATCTCGAGATGCTCCGGCAGATTGCCTGCAATCTGGATGGAAGCGATCAGAATGACAGCCCCAATGGAATAGATAATAGGATACCGTTTCCTGACCTTAAACAAATCCGCAACCCCTGCTGCTGCCGCGTAAAAAAAGACCGCAATCTTAAAGAAACCGCCGATAATTAATGTTGAGATGACAATCGGATCCAAACGTTGGATAAAACCTCCAACATTGATCTTTTGAGCAGCCTGCAGCAAGGGAAACTTCGAGGTGGTTGCAAAATAGGTACCGAGCACAGCAATATCGATAGCCACCGTAATCATCAGCACCAATCCGCTCAAGGTCATGGCAGACAGACCAATCTTCATTCCCCTCTTGGGTTGGTTCAGATAAGGGAGCAACATAGCAAACACAACCATTTCCCCGAAAGGAAAGGTCAGAGTCAGGGGAAACGCCGTTGTCAAAACAGGCTTCCAGCCATGCTCCAAAATAGGGAGCAGATTTTCTGTCCTGACCGCATCAGAAAGAAAAAGGAAAGAGATCCCCAATACACCATACGCAACGATAAAGAAAACCAAGATCTCACCCGTTCTGGCAATCGTTTCGATCCCTTTGCAAACCGCATAGATAATGAGAACGATCATGATCGTATTAACAACGAGCATCGGCGTTTCCGGAAACGCTGAGG
>JBEQAI010000478.1:0-2746 GCA_041640415.1 Ammoniphilus sp.
AAACGCGCTATCCATCTTGCCGTTAAACATCTCGGAGAGGTGAGTGCGAAGGGTATTCCGCAGACGGTCTACACTGCTATTCTTCTGGACGATGCTTTTTAGTTGATCGACATCGAGGATGGTCTGGTAAAAGCTCGTAACAACCAAATCAATATTTTCTTCGACAAGAGGCTGGATTGTTTTGATGATCTGTAACTCATCCTGCGATAATCCGATCATTTTCATCTGCTTCTGTAACTCATTCTCTGTAATGGAGATGGTTACTTTTTCTGTTTTTGCCTGCTCGGCAATGTTGGGGTGATGTTTAGGTTTGATGCCAAAGATATTCGCCATGAATGAAAAAGGACATTTTCCCATACTAACCGTTTCTCCTCGATTAAGCTAGAATTTATGCTGGGACTATTATACCATGGTTGTATAACTTTTGTATAAAGTTTTGTTAAAGTTTTTCGGCATAGTAAAAAGGCTTCAGCCTGATTAAACCGGCTAAAGCCCTTGCTTTTTTTACCCAACAATAATTCTTTCCTTCGGATAGTGGAAGCCCGTTTTTTTCTCGTCTCGCTTCAACAGCAAGAGGAAAGGAATAATCCCTACCCGTCCGATGAACATGAGAATCATCAGAAGCACCTTGCTATAAGGTGAGAGGTGTGGGGTAATTCCCATCGAGGAACCACATGTCCCAAACGCAGAGGTTACTTCAAAAACAATCTGAATCAGGGAAAAAGACTCCACAATCATCAAAAAGAAAATCGATACGATAACGATATTCGTTGCAAAGATAAATACAATAACCGCTTTTTGCATATCTTCCGGGTGAAGCTCACGATGGAAAATTTTAATTTCCGAACGGCCTCTCATGTAGGTTACGATGGTAAGGATGATAATGATGAAGGTAGTTGTTCGAATTCCACCGCCTACACTGCTCGGAGAAGCGCCAATAAACATCAGCATGCTGATAAAGAGAAGCGTTGGATCAGACAATAGATTGGTATCTAAGGTCGCCAACCCGCCACTCCGGCTTGTTACAGAGTTAAACAGCGAGTAGAAGAAAATTTCATGCCAGGTTTTATCAGCGAAAAAGGAGTTCTGCTCCAACAGGTAAATGACAATGGCCCCAATCCCCAATAAGGAAAAATAAGTGAGGGTGGTGACCTTCGTAAAAAGGGAAAACTGAATTCGTTTTTTTGCCCGATAGTTCTTCCAGTTTTCTTTAATCTCGATAAGAACAGGAAAACCAATGGCGCCTAGCACCATTAGCAGCATATGGATCGTTTGGACGAAATAATCGTCGGCGAATTGCAGCAGGGAATCGCCAAAAATATCAAAGCCCGCATTGGTAAACGCACTAATCGACGAGAAAAAGCCGTGGAAGTAGGCGGTTTGCCAGGTAGGGTAATAACCAAAGAGATAAAAATAGGTCCCTAGAATCATCATCCCAATAAACTCGATAATGAGGGCAAGCTTTAAAATGGTGAGCATAAGCGCTACAAGCCCAGACAGGGTAGAGCGGTTCTGGTCAATGGCGATCCAACGCCGCTGTTCTAAGCCTATTGAACGCCCCATCAGGATCCATAAAAACGTTCCCAAGGCCATGATCCCAATTCCTCCTACCTGGAACAGGACGGTAAGGAGGATGCTCCCCCAAACATTAAACGTTTCCGCTGTACTTACCACCGTGAGACCGGTTACGCTAATCGCACTAATGGCGGTAAAAAAGGCGTCAAGCAGGGATAGCTCCACCCCAGGCTTATGAAAGAGCGGAATATACAGCAGCAAGGATGCGGAGATCACGGAAAAGGCGTAAAACAAAATAATGATTTGAACGGAGCTGAGTCTTCTTCTTCTATTCGACCATTCCAATGTAGACACCTGACCTAACTAATTTCGATACGTGAATTAAAACATTCGAGGGAATTAATGTCAAGAAATCAAAGAAGAATTCCTTTATGGAATGCTTCCAAGTATAATGACAGAAAAAGATATAGGGAGGGGACAGGATGAAAAAGATATTCCTATCTATTATGTTGATGATATTCCTAATGGCTTGCTCTACTCAGGGACAAGGGCAGAAAGTGGAGCTGATGGTTTCAAGTGCGGCCAGTCTAACCGATGCGTTACATGAACTAAAGCCCATCTTTGAGGAACAACATCCCCATATCTCTTTGGTCATCCATTTTGGAAGCTCCGGTAAGCTTGCCAAGCAAATTGAACAAGGAGCCCCAAGCGATGTATTCCTATCAGCCAGTAAGAAAGATATGGATACGCTAGAGGCAGGGGACCTGATTCGAAAAGAAACAAGAGTGGATTTTGCCAAGAATAAGCTGGTCCTGATTACCAACGCAGACAAGCCTACGGAGGCATTCTCCTTTGAATCGATTCCAGTTGATCAAATTCAGCATATGGCTATGGGGGAACCGGACACCGTTCCTGCAGGGCGATATGCGAAAGAAACGCTAGAAACGATTGGCTTATGGCCAGCCCTTCAAGGAAAGCTTGTACTGGGCTCAGATGTACGTCAGGTATTAACCCATGTTAGTTTAGGCAACGCGGATCTAGGCATTGTTTATGCGAGTGATGCTCTTACGACACCGAAGATCAAAATTCTAGCGGAGGCGAACAGGGAGTGGCATCAACCAATTGTCTATCCAGGTGCCGTGGTTACCGCGAGTGCCCATCAAGAAGAAGCCGAGGAATTTATGGCCTTTTTACTTGGGGAGCAAGGGAGAGAAATTCTAGTAAAGTACGG
>JBEQAI010000479.1:0-2732 GCA_041640415.1 Ammoniphilus sp.
GGAAGCAACGATACGGTAGCACGCGTATTGGCTAAGGTTGCCCAAAAATATTTGCCAAACGGACAATCCGTAGTCGTAGTGAATAAGCCAGGCGGCGGGAATACGATCGGTATCCTAGATGTTTTTAATGCGAAAGCGGATGGATACACAATAGGATTTGCCCCTTCATTCACTTTAACGGTTAACCCCCATTATGGGAATGTTCCCTATACTCATGATAGCTTTCAAACGATTATGAGGGTATTGCAATTGCCGGGATTTATGTATGTGAAGGGGGATGCGCCATGGCAGTCGTTCGATGAATTGCTTGATTATATCAAACAAAACCCAGAGCAATTTAGCGCAGCTGTTGCTGTTGGAAATAAAAGCTTACTGGAGCGAATCAACACCAATGCCGGAATTCAAATGAAGATCGTTCCGTATGACGGCAGTGCTCCCGCCATGGCAGCGCTACTGGGCGGGCACGTGCAAGCAACGATTGGGTCGATGATCGATGCAAAATCTCATATTGAAGCGGGAACCATCCGGCCCATTATTGGAACTTCAGGCAGGAGAGTAAGTGATGTGCCATTGCTCAAGGAAAAGGGCATAGGCGTAGAGGTTAACCAGCTCATGGGGATTATTGCTCCTAAGGGAATTAAAGACGATGTTTTAGCCATATTACATGACGCCTTTAAACAAGCGCTTGAGGATCAGGAAGTGACGGAGCAGCTGCAAAAAATAGGATTAGAGGCCTACTATGGCAGTTCAGCCGATTTTCAAAAGGATCTTTCGGATAACTTCAAGATGGACGGAGAAGCTTTGAAGCAAGTGGGATTAATTAAGTAGGCTAGGTTGGAAGCGTTTACACTTCGATAATATGAGGAGGGCTTAAAGTTGAAGAAGATTTCCTTGTTGTTCCTATTGGTTTTTTCCCTGCTAGTTGCTGGATGTGCACAATCAAATCAACAATCGGTGAGCAGCAAACCGAGTGAGACGGCCCCTGAAGCAAAACCGGAAGAAAAGCCAAAAAGTGACTTCCCCAATCGGTCGATTGAAATGATTGCTCCATTTGCACCTGGAGGCGCTTATGATGCGGTGGCTCGCGTACTAGCTAAAGTCGTTCCGAAGTATCTACCCAACGAGCAAACCGTTGTCGTAGTCAATAAACCGGGCGGTGCAGGAACCATCGGGGTTACAGAGGTGTTAAAAGCTAAACCAGATGGATATACGATCGGTTTCGTTCCTACATCTGCTATTACAACGGAACCGCATTTTGGGAATGCTGCCTACTCCCATGACAGCTTCCAAACGATCATGAGAGTCCTTCAGGTCGATGGGTTCATGTATGTGAAAGCGGATTCTCCTTGGAAAACCTTTGAAGAGTGGCTGGAATATGTGAAGCAAAATCCGGATCAATTTGCCGTATCCGCTGTTCCTGGCGCGGTATCTTTATTAGAAACGCTAAATCACGAAGCTGGAATTAAACTCAAGATCGTACCGTTCGACGGTTTTGCCCCTGCCATGACAGCCTTGATGGGAGGCCATGTTCATGGAACGATCGGTGTTCCGTCTGGTGTCAAGGCTCAGCTTGAAGCCGGGGAAATCCGACCGCTATTCAGTTCTTCAGGAAGAAAGAATGGGGACGTGCCTCTCCTGAAAGAAAAAGGATTTAACATTGAAGAAAATAAGATGACAGGAATAATTACTCCTAAAGGATTGTCTGAGGATAAGGTCGCAATTCTCCATGATGCCTTTAAAGCTGCCCTTGAAGATCCAGAAGTGGTTGAACAGCTCAAGAAAGTGGATATGCCTTCATACTACGGTGGTGTGGAAGAGTTCCAACGCGATTTAACGGAAAATTTCAAAATTGACGGCGAGCTCTTAAAAAAGATCGGAAAAATTAAATAGGATCTGAACGATGAAGGGTGAGGAGTAACTCCTCTCCCTTATAAGGTACTTTAAGGCTCCTTTGAAACCGTCTGCTTATCAGAACAGATCGTTTGGAGGAGTTTCCTTTTTGGTGAAACATCTGAAACGATGTTGTTTCAGCTTACGAATGGACGGGAGTGATTGTTATGGATATTGAAGAGTATATGTACGACGAGAAGGCCATAAAGGAAGCCATGCAGTGGAAAGAGAAGCATGGTGGAGAAATAACGGTTTTGAAGGTCGGCCAAGTGATCTGGGGAATAGAAAAGAGAATGTTTGTTTGCAGAACGCATGTGACTCAAGGACTTAAGGTTATTGTAACTCCACATGTTCAGAAGCTAACGAAGGAAGCAAGCTTCCAATGTAGTTGGTGCCAGGCTAGGGCGGACTTTAGATTGTATCATTTTGTCTCTTTTTCTAAAAATGAGCTCGTTAAGGAGAAATAGCTTCCTATTCTCCTTTTTTTCATACCCGAAAGAAAGAAATGAACGGAATGAAACAAATGAAACGTTAGCGTTTCAACAGAAACAAAGAAGTTTGGATAACCCTCTCAGATCGTCGATATAACAATGATTGAGTCTTGGCACGTAAATTGCATCTATAATATAACGAGGCCGTAAGGAGTAATTCTATAACAGTAAAGGAGTGAATACATTGAGCAGTCCTAACACTTTAAATAAAGTAGCAGGCGGCAGCTTTATCGTTGAACAAATGGATTACCGAAAGGTGTTTACCCCTGAGGATTTCACGGAGGAACATCGCATGATTGCCGGTACGGTTTCTGATTTCATTGAGCGTGAAATCAATGTCCTTGGTGAGGA
>JBEQAI010000480.1:0-2727 GCA_041640415.1 Ammoniphilus sp.
CATGTGTAATTGTTCCTTATATGTATTTATTATAAATTAATAAAAAAGGAAATGCAATCCTTTTTCATATAACGCTAGACTTCCACCCTAGCACCATGTAGAATGAATGGTTGTAGTCGATAATGCTAATCTATTCTCATTCAAGGAGAAATCATATATGAGTAAAACTCAAGAAAAGATGCTGTCCGAGATCGAGCGCAGACGAACCTTTGCAATCATCTCTCACCCTGACGCAGGGAAAACGACGTTAACCGAGAAGCTCCTACTGTTTGGGGGAGCGATTCGTTTAGCGGGAGCGGTAAAGGGGAGAAAATCTCAAAAAACGGCTACATCGGACTGGATGGAGATTGAGAAGCAAAGAGGAATCTCCGTTACGTCCAGTGCGATGCAGTTTACGTATAAAGATATCAAGGTGAATATTTTGGATACCCCTGGTCACCAGGACTTTTCCGAGGACACTTATCGTACCCTGACGGCAGCGGATTGCGCGGTCATGTTAATTGATGCGGCAAAAGGGGTAGAGGCTCAGACGAAAAAGCTGTTTGCTGTTTGTCGTATGCGTGGCATCCCCATTTTTACCTTTGTCAATAAGATGGACCGCGAAGGCCGCGAGCCTCTCGATCTTCTCGAAGAGCTTGAAGAAGTATTGGGGATTCGCTCTTGTCCGATGAACTGGCCGATTGGGATGGGTCAAGATTTTAAAGGAATCTATGACCGCAATGAGAATGAATTGGTCCTTTACCGTCATGGCCACTACTATGAGAAGGATCAAGTGGAAGTAGTAGATGGTAATAAAGAGGCCCTCGTGGGGTTATTAGGGGAGGACCTCTATCAGAAAGTAATGGATGATATTGAACTCTTAGACGTTGCAGGAGATCCTTTTGACATGGAGCGTGTGCAAAAAGGAGAATTGACCCCTGTTTATTTTGGCAGTGCCATCAACAATTTTGGCGTTCAAACCTTCTTGGATCACTTCTTAACGTTAGCTCCTACACCTACACCGCGGAAGAGCGAAAAAGGTCCAGTAGAGCCTACTCGTCCTCAGTTTTCAGGCTATGTGTTTAAAATCCAGGCGAATATGAATCCGGCTCACCGTGACCGGATTGCCTTCTTGCGTATTTGTTCTGGCCATTTTGAGCGAGGTATGGCGGTTTCGCATGTGCGAACTGGCAAAACCATTAAGCTATCCCAGCCGCAGCAATTCTTTGCCCAGGAGCGGGAAATTATTGAGGAAGCTTATCCAGGGGATATCATTGGTCTCTATGATCCAGGCTTATTCCAAATCGGCGATACGCTATGCGAAGGAGAAGCCTTTACCTTTGACGAAATGCCTCACTTTGCTCCCGAGCATTTTTCTAAAGTTACGGTTAAGGACGCTATGAAGTATAAGCAATTCCATAAGGGCGTGGACCAGTTGACCGAAGAAGGAGCGATCCAGGTGTTCAAGACCCATGGCACGGGAATCGAGGAAATGATCCTGGGAGTCGTGGGTGTTCTTCAGTATGAAGTTTTTGAGCATCGCATGAAAGCGGAGTACGGCGTGGACATTCAGCTACAGCGCCTAACCTATGAATTGGCGCGGTGGGTCGATGGGCCGAAAGAGCAAGTGAAAAAATTCCTGACTGGAAGCAATGTCATCGTCCTAGACAAGCAGGACCGTGTGGTCGCTTTGTTCCAAAACGAATTCGGTCTGCGTTGGGCAGAGGATAAATATCCTGATTTGCGTTTTGTGGATAGCCCGACGAAACTGTAGCGTCCAAGGAGCATCTGGGTAAAACCTAGGTGCTTTTTGTGCTATCCTTCAAGAATCCGCTGAAAGATTTTTTGACTTTTTTTCAAATAAACCGAAACTTATTCCAATGATAATTCGTATTACTTCTTAAATGGAAATATTTAAATTAGATAATAGATCCCGTTATAATATAAAACTGAATGTAAGGAGTCGAATCGAGATGAAAGGATTAAAGAGTACACCTGATAAAGATATGCTGAAAGGCTTCCTTAATGCAGGGAAAACCGTAGATTGGATTTCTGAAAAGTGGAATGTGACCCCGCAGACGGTAAGAGCCTGGTTTTCGAAGTTTAATCTTAGCCTGCCGAAGAAACCTGCCATTAAGACAGGCTATAATCGCAAACGGAAGGTCGAGCAGCGATGCTGCCCGGTTTGCCAGGAGACACAGCAGGTAAACTATATCATTGCGGAGAAGCATTGGTACTGCCTTCAATGTGATACGGAATTTGATCGCAATGATGTCATTTATGTATATGATGACAGAGGAGAGTTAGTAGAGGTCATTGCCAATCAACCAGACATCTGGGAAGGCTTGAATATGACAAAGGCCAAGAAAAACCTGATCCGTACGATCACCGTCTAATGGTTCACGAAGATCAAACTGCATCCAGAACAATAAGCCTATGAAGGTCTGAGAGCTGTTCCCTAGTTTCTCTTCCTATCATAGGCTTTCACTTTGTTTTAGAGCTCAAACGAAGCTTCCGAGCGAGGTTGCACCTGTTTATCATTCACTAAATCCTTCATTAATTGTTTGAGTGCTTGATCTTTATTTTTGGCTTCGACCATGACATCAAGAGCATCGAGATGCGGTTTGGCCAGCTTCAAAAAAGGCAAAAGGTCATGTGCATCCACGAAATCAGCATGACTGCGCATGGCAGCAGCCGATTCGGTTCCTTTAGGACTCGAAACATGAATTTTTGGGGGGAGACCGCTGT
>JBEQAI010000481.1:0-2721 GCA_041640415.1 Ammoniphilus sp.
AAAAAATTAATACATCACATTCCATAGAACAGTATAACAAATAGTTTACTGCTGTGTCTAACATTCGTCTTAAATGTTTTTCCTACCCTCGCCTTTCCTTCTATATTATATTCTTATCACCCTGCATCTCTGCTATAGTAACAAAAAAGGAGGTTATAAGTTGTGATAAAAGTCATATTCGTCTGCTTAGGCAACATCTGCCGATCACCATTAGGGGAAGGAATTTTCCGTGAGTTGATTAGGGAAAAAGGTTGGGAGGACTTGTTTTACGTTGACTCTGCCGGTACCGCTGCCTATCACGTAGGCAAACAGCCTGACCCCGGCTCTCGACGTGTTGCTCTTCGCCATGGAATATCCATTGACGCACAACGTGCGCGTCAGTTCACTGACCAAGATCTTCATCAATGGGATTACGTCATTGCCATGGATGCATCCAATCGGCGCAATATTGCTAAACTTGGGGAATTAAAAGGAAAGCTTCTCTTAATGCGTGACTTTGACGAGGAGGGGCAGGGTGAAGATGTACCGGATCCATGGAGCTTAGGGGATGATGCTTTCTTAGAAACCTATCTGATTGTGCGGCGTTCCTGTGAAAAGTTTTTGAATGAAATTGCGAAAGAGCATGGTATTGGGGTGACTAGGTCTTAGTACCTTTCGGTTAAAGAATAATGTGGGTGGACGGCAAGAGAGGTATGAATTATAATGAGAACATACGTTCCATAAGGAGAGATGACTGTGATTAAGTTCCCTCTTTCTTCTAAGAAAGCTACTAACCGTAGCCTTATGCGGAATATACTTTCTGATAAGTATAAAAACCGACCTACTCTGCGCCAGTCCTACCTACGCTATACCGATACAGAATCGATCGAAACTCTTTTTCAAAAACTCATCTTCTCCAAACAAGAATCCACCACTGCCTGCCCTCATTGTTCAAGTTCCCATGTAATTGGCCACGGTCGATATCGAGATCGTCAGCGATACAAATGCAAGTCTTGCTCACGTACTTTTAATGACTATACTAATACTCCTGTCCACCGCACTCACTTCCCTGATAAATGGATCCCTTTCTTAAAATGCATGGTACATGGAGAATCTCTTCGAATTTCTGCCATTCGCGTGGGTATTTCTTATGTGACCCTCTTCTACTGGCGGCACAAACTCAGTCGAGCTATCCAACTCTTCCTAGACTACCGAATTCATACCCATACGGATGGCTACCTTCCTGTTGGAACCCATCCTCCTAGATATGTCGTTTCGGAAATAGAAAGAGCTCATTTTATCAACTGGATTCGCAATTTTAATTGGATTAAAGTGAAGTACCTTGGACGCTATGTCAGCTGGTTCCGTTTTGTTTTCACCAGGAGAAAAAATGTTATTGTGGAGACCATGACAGATTTTCTTTTAAAATCTAGTTCTATTTTTCTTGAACAGACCTATAGAAATATTCAATCGGTATCTTAACTTTTTTTAACAATAACAACAATACCATCAAACCAAACCGCATACCACCCACAATGTACTTTAACCGCAAGCGAGAAAGACACTATCCCCCACACCCAAATAAAAAACAAAAAAATGCGATGACCTCTTTCGCCACCGCTCTTGTTAACTGCTTTGTTTATGATCATCTGCAATAACATCACCTAGATGATTGCCCATTTTATATACTTCTTCTTCCGCCCGTCGGTTGAGTTCATTCCACATCCGTAGCTCTTCTTCCGTTAGTACTGTTGCAGGTTCTGCAATGAACTTTTTCAAATAATCCAGCGGAACTTCGTAGATCTCTGAAATTCGATTCATAATATCAAAGGAAGCCGATTTTCTCTGTCCTTTTTCAAGCATACTTAAATATTGCCTCGTAATTTCAACTCGGTTCGATGCTTCTTCTAGTGTAAATCCACGTAATTCCCGTAACCGCTTTAACTCGCGACCTAATGAAGACATCTGTTATCCCCCTTGATATAAAGTAACTTCCTATATATGTAATAAGAACTATCAAAACCAACCTGATAGGTCTATGTAACTATCGCTCTCCACTACCTTAAGGTAATCCAAATTTGTCCACTTGTAAAGGTTTTAACATGAAAGAAATTCTAAAGTTTTTCTAAACTTTTTAATAAGCGGACATCCAGTTCGTTCATGACAACTCCTCTGGCCGTTCAACCATCCGCCTAATACATAAAGAAAAGCCCTAAACCATAAGGTTAAGGGCTTTTCGAACAAGCTACTACTTCTTGCCTTTGCTTCCGACTTGAATACGGACCAGGGCGCGTTGTAGAGCTAATTGAGCACGTTTAAAATCTAAATCATCCTGACGGCTTTGGGCCAATCGGCGTTCCGCACGTTCTTTGGATGCTTGAGCACGATTTACATCGATGTCCTGAGGAAGCTCAGCCGATTCAGCAAGAATCGTGATCTTATCCTTTCGGACTTCCATGAAGCCGCCGCTCACCGCGATTAGATCTTCACTGCCTGCATTTTTCACCTGAACAGGTGCGATTTTTAACGGTGTAACGAAAGGAATGTGGTTCGGCAAAATACCGAGCTCCCCTTCAATACCCTTCACGACGACGATCTTGGCGTCTCCGCTATAAACTACCCGTTCAGGAGTCACTACTTCTACTTTTACAGTATTCATGGTTTCGCTCCTCCCCTTGAAAGGTCAGGGTTAGCTTATTTTGCTTCCGCCAACATCTTTTGTCCTTTTTCGCGAGCTTCTTC
>JBEQAI010000482.1:0-2717 GCA_041640415.1 Ammoniphilus sp.
GCGGAATCGTATCCGTTTTTAACGGCCAATGAAAATTTAAAGCTATTCGCTCGATTTTACCCTGGGGTGGATCAGAAGCGGATTGATGAATGCCTAGAGATTACCGGGATGCTGAAGTATAAGCATGAAAAATCCAAGAAATTCTCATTGGGAATGAAGCAGCGGCTAGGAGTGGCGGCAGCAATCCTGTCCAACCCCAAGCTGTTGATTTTAGATGAGCCTTTGAATGGTCTGGATGTCGAGGGCATGTTGGATATGCGGAAGCTGATTAAAAGGCTGGCCGAGGAAGAGGGCACGACGTTTTTTATCTCCAGCCATCTCATTCATGATGTTGAGCTGACCTGTACCCGGATTGGGGTGGTCTATAGCGGCAAGCTGGTGAACGTAGAGTATACGAAAAATATTCTTTCCAACTATGCTTCTCTTGAAAACTATTTTGTTAGTGAGGTAGACAGAAATGGTAGGGTTTAGGGCTGCTTTTATCAATGAAACAGTGAAGTTGTTAAAGAAAAAAGAAATCATGGCGGCGGCCATTTTATCCGTTCTTGCCGTACTGATCGGCCAAATCGCAGTCACGGCCATTAAGCATGGCCTGGGATTACGGGTGGTGGGCAACACCGAATTTCCGTTTATGGTTTTATCCATGATCATTTATACCATACTGCCGCTTTTTGCTACTTTTGTTGCAATTGACATGTTTAACGGGGAAATGTCGTCAAATACAATGAAGATTACACTCACTCGACCGGTGTCCCGATTGGGGGTATTTAGTGCGAAGGTATCTACCTTGGCTTTATTCATTGCGGCCAATTTGCTGTTTGTCATGGTTCTTTCCCTGGTGGCCGGAATCTTGTTTAATCCTTCATCGTTTAGTTTGATGGGTGTTGTAAGGGTGGTATTATCGTATACGTCCACGTTTCTTCCGGTTTTTGTGTTCGCTCTGCTTGTGGTTTTGCTGGCGAATATCGTGCGGGGTGGATTGGCCGTGTTTTTCCTCTCCATTCTTGTGTTCATGGGATTTAATTTTTTAGGGATCTTCTTTTCCCAGTATTCGAGCTTCTTTATTACGTCTATGTTTAATTGGTACACACTGTGGATTTCAGAAACGATAAATGGGTTTAAAATTTTTCGCCAGATCCTTATTATGGTAAGCTCTGGTATAATGTTCTTTACAGCGGGTTTTTATTTGTTTGACCGCAAGGATATATAGGAAGGGATTGCGATGCAATTAACCAAACGCTTTTTCCTGATGAATGTGCTGACGGTATTGGTTTCCACTACCTTAACCGTATTGGCCGTTATCATCTTTGTCGCCGCTTATTCGAAGCTATTCGGTTCCCGAGCGGATGCTCATGATCTAAGAAGGGTTTTTGAAGTAAGGTCAGGACTCGGGGAGATCGCGAGGACAGCACAGACCATGGAGTTCGAACAACTCTTAGATCCCCGCTATCAGCAGGAGCTATCGGATCAAGTTCGAACGTTAGGATCACATGCGGTAATTTTAAGAAATCGCGAAGTCATGTATGCAACCCGAAAGCTGAATCCGATTGATGTGGAAAAAAGTTTGATGCTAACAAACCAAGGGGCGGACCTGGATACGATCGAGTTAGATGGAAGAACTTTTATGTTCACGCGAGTGGATTATCAACTTCCTGCAGGGGATAAAGGCGTGCTGCTTTTGATCGCTCCCATCCAGCTCAAAACGGACTTTTACTTTTATCTCGGAATTTTTACAGTGAGCTTTTTTATTCTTTCATTTTTAGCGATGAATTTTTGGGTGTCTTATCGTTTTTCACGGGGGATTATCGCACCCGTAGCCAGGCTGAAGGATGCAGCTGTAAAAATTAGTGAAGGAGATTTAAGCTGTGGGATTGCTGAAGAAGGGGATGGAGAGGTCAAGGAGCTGTGTCGAACGCTAGAACTTATGAGAATTAAGCTGAAGGAGTCTGTATATCTCCAGCAGAAGTATGATAACAATCGTAAGTTCCTAATCTCCAGTATTTCGCACGACTTAAAGACCCCGGTCACCTCCATAAGAGGTTATATTGAAGGAATTCTTGATGGCGTCGCTCAAACACCGGAAAAAAGGAAGCAATACCTTGAAACAGCCCGCTCAAAGGCAATGCTGGTTAACGTGATGATTGACGATCTTCTATTATATTCGAAGCTAGATTTGAACCAGATCCCGTTCCATTTTGAAAAAACGGATGTCATGCAGTATTTTGAGGATTGTGTGGAGGATTATCGTTTTGAGTATGAGCAGGCGAATATCAAACTTACGCTGATGAATGAAATGAACGAGCCAGTCCTGATTTTAGTGGATCGAGAAAGATTGAGGCGAGTGATTCAAAATATCCTGGATAACGCCAAGAAGTACATGGAAAAAGAGGATGGGCAAGTGGATATTATCCTCAGAGAAACCCGGACATCTGCGATCATCGAAATTCGGGATAATGGAAAAGGTATTGCCGAGGACGACCTTCCCCATATATTTGACCGGTTTTATCGTGTGGATCCATCAAGAAAAAGTGCGGATGGAAGCGGCTTAGGGCTTGCTATCGCAAAACAGATCATAGAAGGACACGAAGGGAAAATTTGGGTAACGAGTACAGTGGGAGAGGGTACCCGCATGATGATTTCCCTGAAAAAGTTATAAGCGGGCTGGAGGAAAAGAATGAAGCGAATTCTCATTGTTGAAGACGATCAAAGTATAGCAG
>JBEQAI010000483.1:0-2673 GCA_041640415.1 Ammoniphilus sp.
CGGCTTCTCCTAGTTCACCTTCCCTTCGGTCAGGTTCACTACGGAGCTACGTCCTCTTCCACTCTGACTGGAACCTACTCCAATCCGATCTCTAAAAATCTGTGTCTATTGTTTAGACTACCATCACGACCCATAATTTCAGCTGGTACTCACCCAATTGAAACCGGGCAATATCTCATCCCAACCAATCCCGTATTGAAATTGTACAAAGAAGTATGCCGTTGGATCAACTATCGTATTCCAGGAGGAATTATCTACGGGAGACCGAGGCTAGGAAAGACACGGGCGATAGAGTTTTTAATGCGTGCATTGCCTCAACAGTACGGCAGAAATTTCCCGGTATTTCATATTAAAAGCCTTCATTCGAAAATGGCTACCGAAAATGTATTTTTTGAAACACTGCTAAAAGATGTAGGACACGGTATTCCGTTCTCAGGGAAACCTAGCATAAAACGGGATCGACTATGCAAATTCTTATGGGAAAAGGGAGATATGTCCCAACATAAACGGGTCGTCATGTTTATAGATGAGGCTCAATGCTTACATGACTTACATTACGGATGGCTGATGGATATTTATAACGAGTTAGACAGGGCAAGAATCTGTATGACCGCCATATTGGTTGGGCAAGACCAATTACTGCATCAACGTACCGCTTACATGCGTAGTCATCAAGAGCAAATTATCGGACGGTTTATGGTCCAAGACCACCGTTTTACGGGTATAAAAGCGGCAGAAGATCTCCGCATCTGCCTTCGCTGTTTTGACGAAATAAGTGAGTTTCCGGAAGCTAGCGGATGGTCCTTTACTCGGTATTACTTTCCTGAAGCATTTGCTTGTGGAGATCGTTTGGAACATTTTACGGATGAAATTTACGATTTGTTTTCTTCTTTCCATCGGGAAGCCAAACTTTCATCAAATATTGAAATACCGATGCAGTATTTAATGATGACGATTGAATTTGCTTTGCGTGAGTACGGTGTAGGCGGAGAAGAGCAAGCCAGATGGTTAAATAAAACCATGTGGAAGGAAGCTATCCGGAGTACTGGATACATAAACGCAGAACTTCGCATTCCAACGAGGGAAGAAGATGGTTGAAGGAAATGATTCACTCGCAAAATGAGGACTTGAAAAAGAATTTTGTTTGGCGTAAAAATTGGATTTCACCATACGAATCCACGTGGAGCATTTTAGAAAAATTTAAATATGCCAATTGTGCCACAATCAAAGATATTATTCATTTATTCGGTACTGATATAGTTAAAAATCTTAAATCGTCAACGATTGGCAGAACTTATCGTGATTGTATTCATTTAACTGGATTAGATGATGACTTATTGGAACCCGTTTTTTCGCAGCCACTTATTAAAATGAATACACAAAATGTTAATCGCCTTTTTGGAATTTTACCAAATAGGCCACGTTATTCTTATTTCAGAAACGAACTTTTCTTTTGTCTAGAATGCATTAAATCAGGATTTCACAGTCTATTTCATCAATTTAAGCTTTTGCATGAATGTCCTTATCATCAGATTTCGCTGCACAAGGGATGTCCTAGATGTAACCATTCCATTCCATTTGAGCTGACAGATAAATTCACAAAAAAACCCTTTCAGTGTTTATGTGGCCATTCATTTTTGGATGACAGGAAAGAAGATTCCTATTTACCTACATGGAAACAGATTCTGCTTGATGATCTAAAGTCAAAAGAAACCATTACTTGGATAAACTTAGATGAACACCAAATTTCCCGACTAAAAAATTTCTATTTTCCTTTAAGCCTTCAAATAGAGGAGTGTACCGGGTTCCTGGACTATGTCTTATCTTTATTAGATCAGGAATATCCGGCCAAAAGTAAAGAAATCCATAATGTTGTGAAATCAACACCTTATATTCACCAATTGATAGGTGATAAGGAAAAAGAAGAGCGCAAATCAAACTATGTCTTAAAAAGAATTAAATTTTATGATGCCCTTTACATATCATCGGTACAGACAGTTCAAAGCATTGCATCTCACGCAAGGAAGACAATCCTTAAGGAACATAGAGCCTGTATACAAAGATTGTTTAAATCAAGAAGAACTGGCGAACCGATATGTCCTTACGCACTTGCTTATGCACATTGGATGAAATTTATTTTAGGATATGAAAGCATATGGATGATCAGGAGAGCAACACCATATAGAAAATATGCTGAAAGAATCGGATTCGGCTCAAAACAAGATGATTCCTATTTATCCGATTTATTCCATGATTGGCGATGCAATGTTGAGGATTTCACCGAAGAAAGCCGCTCTTCAATAAAATGGATTTTTAACCGAGTTATAGGCCATCTAATATGGAACCATTTTATGAACTGGTTGTCTATTTCTCAAGATGCTTCTGAAGGTAGAATAGAGTATAGAAGAGTGCCGTTTGGACTGAAAAATCTACCTTTTTATATACTGGTTATTCCTAATAATAAAAAGGATCCAATTGAATTTCATTGGTGGAGTCAGCCTAGAAAAAACCATATTATATTAGACTGTCCATGTTCATCAAAAAAACAAGTTAGTGACATAAACATGCCACAGTAAAAAGATTATGTAGGCATGTTTGTGTCACTAAATTAAATCCTTTATTAAATGTGGCTTATTTGTGTCATTTTTGTAGGCATGTTTGTGTCATTGGACA
>JBEQAI010000484.1:0-2672 GCA_041640415.1 Ammoniphilus sp.
CCCCTTGTAATCTACCGCTAATAAACGATTCTAGTTACTAATTTCTTAGGATTATAGCATAAAAAGTGAATAAACCAAAATTTAAAGGCAAAACAATCCTTTACTTGTTTCTAGGCAGGATGCTCTTACGCAGAGCATGTCCTTGCTCTTCTTTGAGCAGTCCTAGCCTCCACAAGGCAATTCCCTTTAGTTTATAACGTTTCGCAAGGCCGATCTTTTCTACCATGCTCTGGCCCGTCTCATTGACAGCCGTAATTCCTAAAATCAACTTTTCTGCAGGCACTTGTTCCAGGGCCATCACAATGGCTTCTTGGACCTTAGGCATAGGTTCTGGCGTCCCCTGTTGCCTATGGTATTCATACGCCATAATCACGATAGCGTCTGCTAGTTCTCCCAGTGCTTTATAGTCGTATCCCTTATAGGCGCTGTTAGGCGGATGAAGGGTTAACGTGACTGATAAACCCTGCTCCTTTGCTTGGATGGACAATTTACGTACGAAATCCGTAAACATCCTCCTTGTATCGGCTAATTGTTCAGGAGATTGATTAGCACCTAGTCCCTCAATATCTAAATTTATGCCCATATAGTAGCGCTTCGCTTCTTCTACCATACTTAAAATAGCTTTTTGAGTAGCTGCTTCATTCTTTAGGATGTTCTCCATCGTTGGATCTTGATCCGGAAGATGAACCACCATCTCAGTCCTCATTTTTTCTTCCTTAGCTGCATCTAGCACAAACTCCCAGCCCTCCGGCTTTCTCCATCCGGTTGAACTGTTTTGCAGCAAGCTTCCATCCGTACCTAGTGAATACCAACCCAGACCGAGCTCATCTATTAGGTCCGTATAGCCGCTGCTCCGTTGTGGAAATTCTGCCCCGAATAAATTACTCCAGCTGCTGCTTCCATTCTGACGACTGCCTAACGCATAAAAACCGAGCACTTTCATCGCACGAGGTGGGGACACAATTTTTACCGCTCGATTGGCTGCATCCCAATCTACTTCAGCCCCCAAGCTTTCACCGAAAAATCGAAGAGGAATGAGGGTTCTCCCTGCCAACAGGGCAGGTGGAACATCTAACATTATGGGGTTCCCATTTACCCATGCGATCTTATTCCCAATTTGAAGCACGATGGTAGAGCCATTTCGTGTGGCAGTAACAGTTTGGCTCGCTGCTTCCCAGCTTACATCTGCACCAAGCACTTCGGCAATCGCTCTAAATGGGACGAGTGTACGACCTTCTTGTATGATGGGCAACACATCAAATTCAACCTTTGTTCCTTCGACAAGTACAACCATGTCCTTCTCCTGGGCAAAGCCCGTTTGGTGGTCTGTCATGACAAAAGCAGCAAGCCAGAGACAGCACCATAACAACCATTTTTGCATGTTCCTTCTCCTCACCATTCTATTAATCTATTTAGGCTTTCCATTCTTATACGAATTAGGAAGCAGTTGGTTTCTCTCTTTCACCAGGTAATTCATGCCACACAAAAAAAGGGGCTCTTTTCTCCCGCTTCAGCGTTCCAAAAAAGAGTACCCTTTTTTATTATTCCGTATGAACCCATTTCATCGCAATTCTTCCTAAGATAGCCCCTGCCATCATTCCAATCAACCCATTAAAAATGGGTCCAAGACCCCATCTCAGACCATAGATCGTTCCAATGGTTCCTATCATGGCAGCTAAGATAAACGGGACAAATTGAGCCTCAGAAAACGCCTGGTTTTCCTTTAGGTGGGCTTGATAATAGGATTCTGCCATTCCAAAAATGTAAATACAGGGATAAAATAATAACCAGTTCCAATTCGCCACTTCACTAGCGAGTGCAAATTCCCCATGAAAGCTATATATGATTGCCCGATTAACCTCACCCTGTAAATTAATTAAAAATTCTAAGACAATAAAGAAAAAGCCCTTAATATATTGGTGGTTGTAGAATTGGCCAAAACCCGGGAACGTGATTGACCAAAATAGGGCAGTCCTGGCACGCGTGAGTTTCACTCTTCCATCCATCCTTCCTCTCTTCTCCTTTATATTGTTTGCAGAAATAGGCAAAAACTCACAGAAAACGAAGTTAAACATTCCGACAAGATTCGCTATAACTTCCACATGTTGGACTGCATAAACTAAATAAATGCTCGGGGAAGCTAAAAACTTATTCTTTTTCAAACGAGCTTATGAGATAATGAAAAAAGATTTTTACTCATAAACTACCTCCCCTTTTGTACATTCTAATGGATATAACCAATAATAAATCGAGGTGATAACCATCATGGCCCATACCTATACTAGACGAGAAGAAATTGCGAATGCGATCACCCACGGTGTTGGTGTGCTTTTTAGCATCGCGGCATTAGTCCTGCTTATCGTCTATTCTGCAAAAGAAGGAACAACCGCCCACGTTGTGAGCTTCACGATTTATGGCGCTAGTATGCTGCTTTTGTATATGAGTTCGACCCTTCTACATAGCCTTCATGAGGGGAAAGCAAAAGATATTCTTGAGATTATTGATCACGCCTCAATCTATGTGTTCATTGCCGGCAGCTATACGCCAATCCTATTGGTAGTGGTCCAAGGAACGCTAGGCATCACGTTGCTAAGCATCGTATGGAGCATTGCCTTGTTTGGCATCATCTTCAAGGTATTCTTCACGAAACGATACCTTTTCCTCTCCACTGT
>JBEQAI010000485.1:0-2668 GCA_041640415.1 Ammoniphilus sp.
TAGGGTCGAACGGCGGATTTGTTGGGGCGCTTCCGGCGTTGCTGTCCATTGAGGTGGATGGGTCCAAGTCCCTCGATGAAGGGGATTCCGAGCAGTTAACCGTCAAAGCCACTTACAGTGATGGATCGGTAAAAGTGGTGAAAGCTGGCGTCCAGTATTCCAGTCTCTATGAGAAGACCGCCACAGTGGATCAGGCAGGGCTTGTCCAAGCCGTGAAGAGCGGGATGACGGTGATTACCGTCCGCTATCAAGGTTTAACGGTAGATTATGATCTGCATGTGAGAAATGTTGCGCCTGGACAGGTGAAGAAAGTAAAGTAGAAGGATGAGGGACCGGGGGCGTAGCTTCCGGTTTCTTTTCGTCGATTTATGTAAAGATGTGTCAAAAGGCTCTTGTTCAAAATAGTCGGAAAATATGATAGAATATTGTCAAACAAGTATGAAGGAGGTCAGCAGATGTTTGAAGTTCGAATCACAGACCCGGTTTCCTTGAAAATTGCCCTGAGAATTGCGATTGAAGTTTCCTTTGCTGACTTGACGGAATATCAGACCAACAGTGTGAATCATATGATTAACCAATTACCCAGTGTCGACCAATTTGTTACTCTCCATCTATCAACCGATGAAAGAATAGATTTAGTGATGAGCCTTCGTTATTTCTACCAGAGTCAGACTTACCGATGGATGCGAGGCAATTTGAGCAATGCGTTAAATGATCTCGAATACCAGCTTGTGAATCAGACAAGCATGAAGAAGATTGGGTAGGGTGTCCATAGGGGCACCCTTTATTGCTGTTCGATTTTGTGCAACAGGTTTTTGACTTTTTGCTTGGCCTCATCGAGGGTTTGCGCTTGTTCCAGGATTTTGAGGGACTCCGCAATCCCTAGCATGAGGCTTTCTTTGGTTTTGTCGGCATGAGCGTTTTCTAGCATGATGATCACCTCCCCTTGTAGTGTGGTCATTCTCGGCCAAAAAAAGACCACCTTCTGAAAAGAAGGTGGCTAAGGAATAGGAAGGTGGAGGAAAACATCATCCTCGATAGCTATTACTATACAGGTTTGGGTAGGTGAATTGGGAACGAATGTCATATTATCTGTCCAGTTTTTTCCTAAATCTTAATACTTGTCGCAAATTGTTTATATTTGTCCCAAAATGATCACAATTTTCATATTTAGGCCATAAATGTTAAAGGTTTAAAAACAGACAAACCCGCCTTTGATTTCGTATCATATCTTTCAAAGGAGGGCGACACGGTGAACATGTGGCTGAAACTCAGTCTGGCAGCAGCCGTTGCCATAGGTGGAGTTGCTTACTGGCTATCACCTCCTACACCAAAAGTAGAGAGCGCGGAGCTTGATGAGGGGATACAGTTAAAATTCAGAGCGAATGGGACCCAGATGGAAGTGTATGCCGACCACGACCAGGGCTGGAAGCCTTATTTTGCGAAAGGGGTTAATATGGGAGCGGCCCTGCCGGGGCATTTTCCGGGAGAATTGGCCATATCGAAAGGAGATTATGAACGATGGTTTGACATGATCCAAGAGATGGGAGCCAACGTCATTCGGGTTTATACGATTTTGCAGCCTGAATTCTACGAAGCCCTTGTCAAGTATAATGCCAAACGTCCGGAAGATCCCTTGTTCTTTATCCAAGGCGTGTGGAGTCCGGAAGAGGAATTGATTGAGGGTCAGGATGCGTTTGACCCGCACGTGCAGCAGCGATTTCAACAAGAAATCCGAGATGCCGTGGGAGCCGTTTACGGACAAGCGAAGCTTGTGGCAGAGCCTCACTCTGGTAAAGCGAGCGGAACCTACCTCTACAATGCCGGTCCGTATCTGATGGGCTGGATTATTGGGACGGAGTGGGACCCGAAGATGGTCAAAGCGACCAACGATAAATATCCTCATACAGCGGATTACCAGGGAACCTATTTCCGCAGTAAGCCGGGGGCGAGTCCTTTTGAAAAGTGGCTAGCGGAAATGGTAGATATTACAGCAGTTGAAGAGGCCCAATATGGCTGGCAGCATCCAATTGCCTTTTCCAACTGGGTGACCACGGACCCACTGGAGCATCCTGGTGAGCCGCTTTATGAGGAGGATCTGGTCAGTGTAGATTCACAGCATGTGGAACCGATCCATTGGGAAGCGGGTACCTTCGCATCTTATCATGTTTATCCCTACTATCCAGATTTCTTTACTTATGATAAAACCTTTCAACGGATGAGCAATGATAGAGGAGAAATCGATAGCTATAAAACCTATCTTCACGATTTAAAAGATTATCACCAGGAGATTCCGATCATGATTACGGAGTTCGGGGTCCCCGCTTCCCAGGGGATTGCCCATACCGGACCCCTCGGACGACATCAAGGCGGGCATGATGAAAAGCAGCAAGGAGAAATCAATTCCGATATGTTCCGACAAATCCATCAAGCCGGCTATTCCGGCGCCATTCTCTTTACCTGGCAGGATGAGTGGTTTAAGAAGACCTGGAACACGCTGCACTATGATATTCCCGATCGGAGGGCCTATTGGTACAACACGTTAACGAACGAATCGTTTTTCGGTGTGCTGGGGATGTTTCCGAGCAAGGATGATGTTCTCTTCATAGATGGAGACGATTCGGATTGGGATGAGCTTACCAACGATCAAAAGCAGAAATTGGACGCA
>JBEQAI010000486.1:0-2665 GCA_041640415.1 Ammoniphilus sp.
TCGACATTTTGCAGGGCAGGAAAGAGCTGCTTGGGAAACCGGACATCCTTCACGATGCCGTCCTCAACGGTACAGCTGTTGACAATACGTACATTCCCCCCAACCGCCACCGTTTCTTCCGGGTTTTCCATATAAACTCTAGCTATTCGAGTTAAGGCATCCTTCTCCAGCAACGAGTCGGCATCAATTGTGGAGATTAAAGGATAGTGCGAAAGGTTAATTCCCGCATTCAAAGAGTCGGCCTTCCCGCCATTCTCTTTATCGATGAAATAAAGCGATGGATATTCCGGGTTGTGATAGATTCCTCTGACCTTCCCGGTCTTAATATGGTTGGAAACAATCGGGTCGATCTTTTTCAAGCCAAACTCATTCACCATCACCTGGAAGGTATCGTCCTTCGACCCATCATTAATCACGATGACCTCATACTCCGGATAGTTTAAGGCGAGCAGAGATCGCACATTTTCAATGATCGTTAACTCCTCGTTATACGCAGGAACCAATAAGGATACCGGAGGAACATGACTGGATCCGGACAGCTTATGAATCCGGTTGTATTGAATCCCTCTTTTGATAGGAAGCGCATGGCGGATCGATAAGCTAAAGATCACAAAGTAGATCACCGTAATCGCCATGACGTAATAGATGGCAAAGGTGCCGTAGGCGAGTAGAAACTCCCGCAAGGTGTTTAAGACAATATCTTTTTGAAGGTAATACTCTATGATTCTCATGTTTTACACCACACGATAGATTCGTTTATTTGTACTAGCAAAATTCTTTTCATACGTATACTTCAGGGCATTATACCGGGCTAAGCTGTCTAAGTCGTGGAGCTGAGCGGACAGCGACTGGATCTCTTGCTGGATCCAATTTTGCAGTCTTTCCCCCGCCCCCTCGCAAAGCGCCGAAATCCCTTCCTCTCCCATATGGGTCAAGCCAATGGCACTCGCGTGAGCAACGCTTGGATCACGGTCCTGCAACGATTTTTTCATTAGAGGGACGTACGTACTGTTCTTGAACGCCGTGATCGCTTCAACGGTTTGGTAACGGATGCTGGCATCCTCATGCTCAAGCAGTTTGCTCGCCACATTCTTGGGCAAGAAAAGGGCACCCTTCAAATATACTTCCGCTGCTTTCTTTTGGATTTCTTGATAATGAGAGTTCAACAAGCGATACACGGCAGAGGCCGCTTTTGGATTCGTATATTCCTTCAGCCCGATGAGTCCAATCCGGATAAAGTCTGGGTTGCGTTCCTGTATAAACTGCGTAAACAATTCTGTCTGGTTTATCGGCGCTTCCTCCAGGATGTCTACCAGCAGATCATAAAACCCCTTCCTATGCTGGAGCAGGATATGTACCATTTCTTTCACATCCCGTTCATGGCGAGCACACTTCGCCACCGCCCGAGCGATAACAAAAAGAGAAGAATCCAATTTATGCTTGCGCAACATATCCAACAACCCTGGAACAGCTTCCTTTACCCTCATGCAGCCTAAATGGTAAGCAGCATCGAGCTTCGTCCGATATGAACCATTGTCCAGACGGTTCATATGGTGGGAAATAAACCCTAGTGCCCCACAAAGCTCGATCAATTTTCTTCGCTGCTCACCGGTAAAGGACTCGATCATATCGTTTAATCGTTCCTGCAGTGCCTCCCGCTCCACCTGATTCATCTGGGCGGGGGGTACCCGCAGCGGCTCCTCGCTGTCGAGGTTCACCTGAATGTACGTGAGATAATCTTTGAATTTAAGTTGGAACTGGTTTCGTATGGATGATCTTCGAATATGGATCATCTTCAAACCGTAAATGACCAGAGCAAAGATAATATTAATAGCCACAAGTCCCACTAAAAAATACTTGGCTATGTCAAGATTGATATACACAAAGTTGAACCCCTTCCCTTACTCCACTTCACGCATGGCTTCCTGCATGATAAAGTAGCTTTGCTTCAGCCGCTCCACATACTTGACATCGACATCCTCCCATCTTTCCCAGGTATAAATCGGCAGCTTGGATACCGGGTACGGAGCATCCCTTACCCCGAGAACCTCTCCCTGCTGGACGATCCATGGTACGATTCGCACCCCCTCGACCTGCGTGCTGTCCAACGAATCATAGCGGATTACACTGCGCGAGCTAGGATCGCTGAACCCCAGCAGCATCCAAGGAATGCGGATTTCCAAAGTATTTCCCTTGGCCTGCCACATCGCTTTCGAATGGTACTCTGGATGGGACGGATTACTATTCCCGCGGAGCAAATCCCCTACAACCACATCTCCAAAAGGATGATCGAACTTAGAATCCGGATGTTCCAGCTGATAATTGACCACCAGCTTCCAAGGACGAAACACCTCGGAATCACCCGGAGGCAACCCCGCATCGCGAAACTTGCGAGTATGAAAGTCATAATCGGAAGCGATCATCATGCTGCCCTTGTTTTCATCTGCCAGCTCAATCAAGGTTTCCAACCCTTCATCCAAGGTTAACCCTGGGAGCTGCGGGGCCTGGCGACTCCCGCCTTTTAAGGTGTCGGCCCCTAGATAAATCGCCTGTTTCGCAGGATCAAAGGGTCCAGTAAGCTTGGCCATCAGGTAAAGATAGCCTTCATCATGAGCAGCCCATAGCTCCTCGAAGCCATCGATAGATGCGTCCAATTTCTGCTTTT
>JBEQAI010000487.1:0-2646 GCA_041640415.1 Ammoniphilus sp.
CACGCATTAAAGTGTAAATGTACGATGAAGAGAAAGAGGAGGAAGAATAGTGAGTAGGAGAAGAGCGACTGCAAAAATCGTCGATTGCACCATCCGTGATGGAGGTCTAGTAAATAATTGGGATTTTAGTGTAGAGTTTGTTCGTGATGTTTATAAATCCCTGAGTGAAGCCGGCGTGGATTACATGGAGATCGGGTACAAGAACTCGCCTAAATTATTAAAGGCTGATAATGTGGGGCCTTGGCGTTTTCTTGATGAGGAGTTGCTTAAAAAGACCATTGGTGAAAAATCGCATACGAAGCTCTCGGCTCTTGTTGATATCGGAAGAGTAGATGAGAATGATATTTTGCCACGCAGTGAGAGCTATATCGATATGATTCGGGTAGCTTGTTACATCAAGGAAGTAGATAAAGCGCTCGAGTTAATTGAGAAATTCCATGCATTGGGATATGAAACCACCATCAATATTATGGCGGTATCCAATGCTACGGAAGTTGCTCTTTCCAATGCCTTGGATTTAGTGAATGAAAGCAACGTAGATGTTGTCTATATTGTGGACTCGTTCGGAAGTCTTTACGGAACGGATATTGAATACTTAGTGAGCAAATTTAAGAAACACGTGCCAAACAAGGAACTAGGAATCCATACGCATAATAATCTTCAACTTGCTTTTGCCAACTCGATTACCGCAGAGAGCAAAGGTGTGAATTACTTAGATGCATCCATTTATGGCATGGGAAGAGCGGCCGGTAACTGCCCAACAGAATTATTGGTCAACTACCTGGAGAATCCTAAATACGATGTACGTTCCATAATGGGTGTCATTGAGAGAAGATTGATTCCGTTGCGTGAGCAAGTAGAGTGGGGGTACATTATTCCTTATACCATCGCAGGCATGTTGAATGAACATCCTCGTGTGGCAATGGCGTTGCGCAACAGCGAGGATAAGGATAAATATCTTGATTTCTATGACCAGCTAACATCGGTTGAAACTCAAGTCAATATTCCCGCAGCTAAAACAGAGAGTAAAGTAAGTTCTTAGGGGGCGGAGAAAAAGTAGAAGAGGCTTCTTCTGCTTTTTCTTTTCCATTTTCGTCTAATGACAATAAAAACACTTTAAGCTATAATACAAATATTTCAAAAAACGATAAAAATTTTAAAGGTGGAGAGAGAACATGAGCAATGAGCAGTTAGAAAGCTTAAGGGCCCAATTGGACCAATTGAACCTGCAGATTTTAGACTTGTTAAACCAAAGAGCGGCCCTTTCTCAAGAAATTGGGAAAGTGAAGTTGTCCCAAGGCACTAATAAGTTCGATCCCGAGCGGGAAAGACATATGTTAAATCTCATAACAGAGCATAACAACGGCCCTTTTACCGATGCTACTGTTCAATATTTATTCAAGCAGATCTTCAAGGCTTCCCTGGATCTTCAGCAAGTGAGCAATAAGAAGACCTTATTAGTTAGCCGCAAAAAACAAGTGGAAGATACTGTTGTTCAGCTTGGAGAAATCAAAGTAGGGGAAGCTGGTAAGCCGCTCCTCATTGCGGGACCATGCTCTGTTGAAAGTCTAGAACAAGTGCGTGAAGTAGCAAAAACACTGAAGGCGCAGGGAATTAATATTCTTCGCGGAGGGGCCTATAAGCCACGTACATCCCCTTATGATTTCCAAGGGTTAGGTGTGGAAGGGCTTCAGATTCTGCGCCAAGTGGGTGACGAATTTGGTTTAAAGGTAATCAGTGAGATCGTCACGCCTGCAGATATGGAAGTAGCAACACAGTATCTAGATGTCATCCAAATCGGTGCACGAAATATGCAGAACTTTGAACTGCTGAAGGCAGCAGGCAAGGTAAAAACTCCAATTTTATTGAAGCGCGGCCTTTCTGCAACCATTGAAGAGTTTATTTATGCGGCAGAGTACATCCTCAGCAATGGAAATACCAATGTCATGCTGTGTGAGCGGGGAATTCGCACGTATGAAAAAGCTACTCGCAACACCCTTGATATTTCAGCTGTCCCTATTCTTAAGCAAGAAACACATCTTCCAGTCTTTGTGGATGTTACACATTCTACTGGCCGCAGGGACTTGCTGTTACCTACAGCAAGAGCAGCGCTGGCCATTGGGGCGGACGGTGTCATGGTAGAAGTCCATCCCGATCCGGAAACAGCTTTATCCGATGCGAAGCAACAGCTCAGCATTCCACAATTCAACGAATTCTTGGCTCAATTGAAAGATACCAAGCTTGCTTCCATCTAAAAAAAAGGAAAACCACCAGCCCGATGGAGTTGGTGGTTTTTTGTATGATTATGGGTCATTGTGCTAAGACTAACCATAATCATCTTAAATCGAAAATCTTGAAAATCATATGAAAACGAATTGCGTGATGGGGAATTTTGTCGTATGATAACAATAAAATTATGAAAATATGAAAGCCAAATTTTGGATTTTGAGGAGGGTTATTTGTGCCCATTACTATTTATGATGTAGCAAGAGAAGCCGGTGTATCCATGGCTACCGTTTCAAGGGTTGTGAACGGAAACCCGAACGTAAAGCCGACTACAAGAAAAAAAGTATTAGCCGCCATTGAACGGTTAGGCTATCGTCCTAATGCTGTGGCTCGTGGATTGGCAAGCAAGAAAACAACTAC
>JBEQAI010000488.1:0-2646 GCA_041640415.1 Ammoniphilus sp.
TTGAGTGCATCATACAACGGCTATGATGCCTTGATTTCGACTCTGGATCATTTTGAGTGCATCATACAACGGCTATGATGCTTTGATTTTGGCTCTGGAGAATTTTGGGTGTATCATACGATGGCTATGATGCCTTGAATTTGGCTCTGGGGCATTTTGGTTGCATCAAACGATGGCTATGATGCCTTGAATTTGGCTCAGGGGCATTTTGAGTGCATCATACGACGGCTATGATGCCTTGATTTTGGCTATGGAGCATTTAAAGTGTATATTATCAATAGGAGGCTAACTATGTCTGTGAAAAAGATCGAACACGTTGGAGTCATGGTAAAAGATATTGATGCATCCATCGCATTTTATACTCAAGTTATTGGGATGGAGTTTCTGGGAAAAGTGGATCATCCCAATCCGAACATTCATTTAGCCTTCTTAGGCTTTAAGGGTGCAAAAGAAACGGAGCTCGAATTGATTCAAGGCTACAATGACCAGCTTCCGCAAGAGGGGAAGGTTCATCACATTGCCTTTACGGTAGATAATATTGAAGAAGAGGTTCAACGTTTGAAGCAATTAGAGGTAAAATTTATTGATAAAGACATCACGACCTTGCCGAATGGTTCACGTTATATCTTCTTTTATGGGCCGGACGGAGAGTGGATTGAGTTTTTTCAGTCTACTAGATAATTCAAGTATGACAGAGGGGCGAGCCTAATTAGGCTCGCTTTTTCGTTCAGAGAAAAGTAGCGGTAATACACATTATGTAATCCATAAACTCGGGAAATATTTAAATACATACCAGCATAGGTATTCTTCCTGTTCGGTTGTGGATAACTTCACTGTTCTGTGAATAGTTTGAATTGTGAATAATTTAAAGGTGCTGTGGATAACTTTATTTGGCTTCGCATTCTGTTTCATGAATACCGATAAGCTGTTATACCCCTTCTAGAAGTGATTTATCCTTTATATATTAACTTATTTGATTGATGTACTATATCCCGCTAAATAGGACTTTTTCCTTATAGAGAGGAACCATGCTGTATATACTAACCAAAGTATGGAAGCCCGCCATCAAATGGTAACAAATAGAAGAAAATGCGGCGCTAATGCTTGGGAGAAGATGGTATAATAATTTTAGAAGGACAGCAATGGAGGTGTTCGTAATGTTAGAATTGGTGAAACGATGGCTAGGCATTTCCAAACCACCTTCCGTTATGGAAAAAGTGGAAGTGCCAAGAGAGGACATCTCAATTGAAGAAGTGAGAAGGGCGGCAGCTTCCTTTGCGAAGGAAAAACCGGAAGGGGTGCACTTCAGCGTACTAATTAACGATGATAATGAAATAGATTATAAATTTTTGCTCCCTTATTTGAAGGCGATTCCCATCAAGAACTACTATATCTCGAGGGAGACCTATGAAATTTTTGAGGATAAAGCGTTTGCCCAAACGATTGACCGGATCCAGCGCGCGGTCGATCAGTATATCGATAGGGAAGGGAAGTTCCCTATTGTAGATGGCAATCCTGAGATGAAAGTGAGCTATATGAAGCTTAAGCCTTACTTAAGGGAAGTCCCTTCGTTTGATACGTACTTAACAGCCGATGAAAATTTAATTACGTGGAGGAAGCCCTTGATCCAATAGCGGAGATTAAGAGTATGAAGAAATGTATTGTGTGTGCGAGAAAAAAAGATCCTCGATCGTTTTCCAAGTCTCTGGCTTTTGCCTATATGACGAAGAAACAAGTGGAGATGATTTGTAATAGTTGTATGAAAAAGACTCATCCAGAGCGATAACCGAGGGTGGGTCTTTTTGTATATAATTTCCATACCTTAGGAACGCTACTTCTATATATACCGTATTTCTTTAGGAGGGATCCCATGAGTAAGCACTATGATTTGATTATCATTGGAGCGGGTACTGTAGGGTTTGATGGACTCAGGGAGGCGAAAGCTCTTGGAGCCAAGATCTTGCTAGTGGAAAAAGAACGGGTGGGTGGAACCTGCCTGAACTGGGGTTGAATGCCCAAAAAGGCCTTGGTAAGGTCTATGAATATTTGGAACGCGGTTAAAAAGGCGCAAGAGTTTGGCGTTTTTTTGAAGGAGCCTCGCTTGAATTGGTCTCAGGTGGTCCAACGAAAAAATGACCTCATTGGCAAGTTTGTCGGAGGAAAAGGGCCTTACCTAGAGAAAATGGGGGTAGACCTGGTGATGGGCGAGGCCCGGTTTGTGTCCCCGGACGAAATCGAAGTGGGGAACGACCGATTTCGAGCCGATCGCTTCTTAATTGGGGTAGGCTCTGAATCGGTGCTGCCTCCTATTGAGGGCGTAGAGCATGGCATTACAAGCAAAGAATTAATGTTTATGGAAGAGCTGCCCAAGAGCATGGTCGTTGTGGGTGGAGGCATTATCGCGATGGAATTGGGGCATGTTTTTGCAAGTGCTGGAACCAAGGTAACGGTGCTGCAAAGGGGGAAACGAGTCCTGACCACTGAGGACGTGGAATCCTCGACCGTGATCCAAGAGGTTTCCAAAAAAATGGGGATGGACATTCTTTTACAATGTGAAGTCCAAAAAATCACCGCCCAAGGATCTAGCAAGGTCGTAAAGGTTCGATTACCCGAAGGGGAGCAACACATAGAAGGGGAAGTCGTATT
>JBEQAI010000489.1:0-2624 GCA_041640415.1 Ammoniphilus sp.
ATGGTCGATGAGTATGGATTGATGCATGCGAAGAATTCTCCACCTTCTACAGTTATACATTCATTAATATGGCCAGTCTATCAATCAACCAAATATTAACATAATTAGGGAAATTGTTAAAGATTTTTGGCTTTGTACATGAAAAGAATAGAAAGCAAAAAGCTTTACCTCCTGTCTTGGAGATAAAGCTTTTTGCCATTCTGAGTCCCCCGTGTTCACTTCTGCCAATTCCTTTCAATCGTCGTAGTTATATATATTCTTATCATGGAAAAGATGGTAGAAAGTATTATAGGATGGGGGATTTCAATGACGGTACTCCTTTGGGTTTTGCTGTTGGTTTTGGTGGTCGCGTACTGGGCTAGTGTGAAAATGGGAATCAAGAAACATCCGGTCATGCCAGCTGAAGAAGGAAAAAAAGTCATCTTGATTGTTGTCGACTCTCTTTTGCCGGATCCGTTAGAGAGCTTGATGGCTCAGAACAAGGTGCCGGCTTTTTCTTTTTTGAAAGAAAAGGGGAGTTACTTCAACCGGATGGTTAGTTCTTTCCCTACCATGTCGGTCACCATCGACAGTACATTACTGACCGGCACTTACCCCGATAAGCATCGTGTCCCTGGTCTTCGCTGGTATAGCCTTAAGGAGAAACGTCTGCTTCATTACGGAGATGGGTTCTTTCCAACGATAAAAAGCGGGATCAAGACGGTGATGAACGATGGCCTGTTTCATTTAAACAATACGCATTTAAGTACCCAAACACGAACTATCCATGAAGAATTGGCTGCTTCAGGCCGATCCACCGCATCGATTAACGCCTTGATCTATCGTTCAAATCACATAAAAGAACTTTCTGTACCATGGCCTTTTTCCAAAATCCAAACCAAGGCCCCAGATTATTTTGTACTTGGCAATTTTTATCGATATATGTCTTCGGGATTCTTCCCATTTTTAAAATACTATGGAGTGAACAACCGGGTTTCTATTCAACATTTGGTTAAGATGATACGAAAAGATCAACTTCCTTCATTTACGGTGGTTTACCTAGCGGATTTGGACCATGAATCCCATAAGCAAGGTGAACTGTCAAGCGAATCGGTTGTTCAGGTTGATCGTCAGCTTCAGGAGGTCTTTCATGCTTTTGGCAAATGGGATGAAGGCCTCGAAAAGTGTATTTTCATGGTTATGGGAGACAGTGGGGTCTCTAGAATCAAAAACGATAAGAAGGAAGCCATTGTAGACTTGGATCGAATTTTCAGTAGGATGAAAGTGGCTCCGCTAGGGAGCTCCGCACCCACAGATGAGATGGCTCTGGCTGTGAATGAAAGAATGAGTTACATCTACCCCTTGCAGGATCAGGTGGAACTCCAGGATATTGTCAATGAGCTTAAAGATGACGAGAGACTTGATATCATTAGTTGGAAAGACCAGGACTGGGTCAAGGTGTTGCAAGGGGGCTCGGGTAAAGAAATGCGCTTTCGCAAAGGGAATACCTTTGTGGATGAATATCACCAGCAATGGGATATAGAAGGGGATATGGAGGTTCTAGACTTAAAACGCGATCCTAAGGGTGAAGCCATTGGTTATGGTTCCTATCCGGATGGGTTGGTGAGACTTTATGCTGCTCTTCATTCCCACGAGGGAAGATTCCTTATTGTGACTATAAAACCAGGTTATGAAATGAAAGGCACCGTTTCGCCGACCCACGTGGGGGGTGGATCGCACGGAGGCCTCCATGAAGTGGACAGTTACTTTCCCATTTTTATCGCGGGCACAAAAGAAAGACCAACCTATAACCGAATTGTAGATCTGAAGGATTTTATCTTAAGGCAAATTGAACCCGGCCGAGATGAATCATCCCTTGAAAAAGACCTCAAGTAGAGGTCTTTTTCAAGTTTTATGTTACATATAACTTTTATATAAAAGCTTGTCTTTGTGTAATGGACAAAAAATCAAGGCTTGTAAAAAAAACGGTTTGGATGATATCCTATAAAATATCAATTCGAAAAGTTGAGTGTCTCCATCTGGCATACAAAATATAAAGCAAAGCGCCCTGTTGAATTTGATATAAACCTTCATATTAGGCTATTTCTATCGTAGAATTATAATCTTACGAAAGTTTGAAGGAATTTTGTCTTTTATATGTAGACAAAATAATTGGGATATGTTAACTTGAATACAGGAGTTTTTGGTTATTTCGAATCTAACTATGTAAAAATTTCGTCCTCTACTGAGAGATAAACATCTATGTACGAAAATCAAAAATTCGATCAATAAACGATTCGTTGCAAACGGTTTCAAGTGGGTTGGCAGCCAAGATGAAGAAGGAGTTTATGCCAAAGCTGGTGATCTCGACGGTAACCCTAGAAGGGGAAAGGTCCGAATTTGGCTGATAGCTGTCAATGATTTAAGCTGCAGAGGTACAGTGAGGAGGAATGTCTGATGAAAAAAGTCTTAGTAACGGGGGCTTTAGGTCAAATTGGTTCAGAACTGACGCTGAAAATGAGAGAGATTTACGGATATGACAATATCATTGCGACAGATATTCGAAAAACGGAAAGCGATGTGGTCCATTCAGGTCCATTTGAGATTTTAGATGTGACAGATGAAAAAGGGATGTTTAACATAGC
>JBEQAI010000490.1:0-2618 GCA_041640415.1 Ammoniphilus sp.
GAGGGGAAATCCCACCACTTAGAATATTACCAAGGCAAATCTATATCCGAAATATTACGTGACCAGCTGGATGCAGGTCGATTTAAAGCTACAACTGACTATAAAGAAGCTGCGAAGACGGTCAATACTTATATCATTACCGTGGGCATTCCGGTTGTAAACGGAGATCCCAACCTTTCTTACTTAATCAGTGCGTGTGAGCAATTAGTTTCTGTCCTTAAAAAAGGGGACACTGTTATCCTAAGGAGCACCGTGGTTCCGGGAACGACAGAAGAAATTGTCCTGCCTCTGCTAGAAAAGAGCGGAATGAAAGCAGGAGAAGACTTTTTCTTAGCGTATTCTTCCGAGCGCATTGCTGAAGGCAAGGCCTTTGAGGAATTCATTAGCATGCCATTAGCTCTAGGCGGTATTAACGAGGCTAGTGCAAGGAAGGCCAAGGAAGTCTTAAGCTTTGTCACTGAAGCGGAGATTACCGTCTCCGAGATCAAAATTGTAGAGACAGCTAAAGTGATTGAAAATATCCAAAGAGACGTCAACATTGCCATGGTGCAACAGTTTGCCCGTTTCTCTGAACGAATGGGAATGGATACCTTTGAGTTGATTAAGGTAGCCAATACACATAAGAGGGTGAACCTTCTTGTTCCAGGTCCCGGCGTGGGAGGTTATTGCCTGCCGAATGCCTTGTACTATCTCTTGCCTAAGGCCAGAGAGCTAGACGTAAATATAGATATGCTTGAGCTAGCCAGAAAAATTAACGATACGGTTCCCACGGTTTTGGTCGATATGGTGGAGGAACAGCTTAAGAGTCAAAATCGCAGTCTCATGGGAAGTCAGGTCGCTGTTTTGGGCCTTGCCATGAAGGACTTTTCTAATGATGACCGTATCAGTCCAGCTCATCACGTGGTAGAAGTTTTACTGGAGCGTGGAGCAAAAGTGAAAGCTTATGATCCTGCCGTTCCAAGCCAATATCCTTATAAGGTAGAAAGCTTAGATGCGGCAGTCAACGGATCAGAGGTTTTAATCTATCTTAATGCCCAAGAGGAATTCCTAGATATCGAATGGGATAAGGTGATTAGCCAGATGGCCTCGTCTCCGATCTTGCTTGATGCCAAGCATCGGATCCCAAGTCAAATAGCGAATCAAGTTAAATTAATTAGAATCTAATAAAGTAGTGATCTCTATGACCATAAAGAAAAAAGTGCTGATTGTTGCTTATCTATTCCCTCCCATTGGTGGAGGCGGAGTGCAGCGTGCGTTGAAAATGGCTAAGTACCTCCAGGAGTTTGGGTGGGAACCGCATGTTCTTACTGTAGAGCCTCAGTATCATGTATCGCTGGATCATTCCTTACTCGAGCAATTGCCGCCGGGAGTACATGTGCATCGTTCAAAAGAACTCTCATTGGGCGCTCCTCCAGCTGTGGTTAGCTCCGGGGAGAGCAAGTCAGGCAATGAGGGGTCGCCTGGATTAGTGAGTCGAGTGAAAAAGTTGGTGTTTCCCACACTAAAAAAGTTAAAGAAGTATCTTCTTGTCCCTGATGATCAAATTTTATGGCTGCCTTATGCGATGAAGAAAGGGATGCAAGTCATCAAAGACCACCAAATTGATGTGATCTTTTCGACTTCCGGCCCTTATACGAACCACTTGGTCGGGTTGTATCTCAAACGAAAAACGGAGACCCCATGGATTGCTGATTTCCGAGATCCATGGACGCAAAACATGCACCGTACCGAAATCGCCTGGAGAGAGTGGCTAGAGGATCGATTAGAGCGGATGGTTCTTCGGGAGTCAGACATCCTGCTTACGGTTACTCGTTCTTTTGCTGAGAACTTCAAGCAAAAGTTTAGTGAAGAGATCCGTCGGGTAGAGGTGATACACAACGGGTTTGACCCTGAGGACTATAAGGAGCTACAAGCAGTCAAGGGGGATGACCCATCTGTATGTTCCTTTATCTATACTGGAATCTTCTATAAGGAAAGAAACCCAAGACTGTTCTTAAAAGCTATTAAAGAGCTGCTCGATGAAGGGAAGCTGGAGCGAGAAAAAATACGCCTGAAGTTTGCGGGGGTGTTTGACTATCCCGGCTATTCGGAGAACATGGATTGCGTGAGAGAGCTAGGGCTAGACGATTTGGTTCATGTCCTGGGGCATCTGCCGCATCAGCAAGCTCTTACGGAATTGAAAAAGTCTGACGTTCTGTTGCTCGTAGGTGATACGGCACCTGATTCCGGACACTACATTCCGGGGAAGTTATTTGAGTATATGGCGATTGGCAAGCCGATTTTGGCTTTGAGTCTAAAAGGCGAGTCTACTCAGATTATAGAGAATTACACTCTAGGCGAAGTTGTAGATCCCGGAAACCTGGCAGAGATTAAAGCAGGCATCTTGAGCCTCTACAAACAATGGCTGGAGCCTGCAGAAGCTGCAAACGTGTCTGAGCGGCCTTCTACTTTAATCTACGAGAGAAGAGAGCAGGCAAGATTATTAGGCAAACTATTGGATGAAGTGTACGAAGAGGGTGTTCCAAAAGCTTAGCTTTTGAGGGCTACCCTCTTTTTTTGATTTATAAGATTGTAATGCCAGTACTCTCATCAAATCGGCTTTGTGGGGCGGATGCTCA
>JBEQAI010000491.1:0-2615 GCA_041640415.1 Ammoniphilus sp.
CATAGGGGGAGTGAGTATGGACCACGGCATGGATATCATCCCTTTTTTCATAGAAGATGCGATGCATCTCAAGCTCGCTTGAGGGCTTGCGATGCCCGTCAACCACTTGTCCATTCAGATCCAGAACAACCACGTCCTCGGGGCGGGTATGGAAATAATCTATTCCGCTAGGACTAATGGCCATTAGCTTCAGTTCCCGGTTCAATATGCTGATGTTCCCGCCGGTACCCTTCGTTAGCCCAGACTGGACTAGCTTTTTACCATATTCAACAATATCTTCTCGTTCCTGTTTCATTAACATGGTGATACCCCCTAATTCTGTTTAATTGTATTATTTTCCAGATAAGTATCTTTTCGTTATTATCACCCAGAATCCCTACTACATGTGTGTAAAGAACCGAGGCGATCTGCCTCGGTTCTGATCTCAAACTAGATCCTAGAAATTTGAGTCTTCCGTTCTCGTCGGTGGGGCAAGTGGAACACCTGCTGCACCAGGAAACCCAGGGTATGCCCCAAAGCCTGGGTATCCTGGATAGGCTCCCGGTCCGAACCCAGGATAGGCTCCATAACCTGGATAAGCTCCATAACTTGGATAAGTTCCTGCTCCAAAACCTGGAAATCCCCCTGCCCCAACTCCAGGATAGCCTCCTGCTCCGAAGCCAGGATATCCCCATCCTCCGATGCCTGGTTGGGGTACTCCCCAACCTCCAAATCCTGGTCGAGGCACTCCCCATCCAGGAAATCCAATAGGGGAAACCGGTAACTGTCTGTCGGTTTGTTCACTCAACGCTTTCATCCTCCTAGGTATTCGTTTAGTTCGACACGATATATCTTATTGATTAACTTAGTACTCTGTCATTGAGAGCTACAAAATTAGGCTTATTTCACCTTTAGCGTCCGTTTTAACTTTCGTACCAGTTTGTGGTAGGATGATCATATGAAATAAGCATGTTTCAGAGGAGGTCTACTTTCCATGTCAAACTTTGATATTTTTCTAGATCGTTACGCCCAATTAGCCGTTAAGGTAGGAGTAAACATCCAACCGGGTCAGACCTTAGTCGTTACCGCTCCGCTTTCATCGGCTGACTTCGTCCGCAAGATTGCAAGAAATGCATATGTAGCGGGTGCAAAAAACGTGCATACCGAATGGACGGACGATGAGCTAACTAGAATGAAATATGACCTAGCTCCGGATGAGGCCTTTTCGGAATATCCTATGTGGAGAGCAAAGGGATTCGAGGAAATGGCGGAGAACAATGCGGCCTTTTTATCCATCGTTGCCTCAAATCCTGATTTATTAAAAGGGGTGGCGCCTGAGCGAATTGCTGCAGCGAATAAGACCACAGGTCAAGCCATGAACAAGTTCAGAAGCTATGCTATGGCAGACAAAGTTAGTTGGTCGGTCATCGCTGTTCCCTCCCCTGCTTGGGCAGAAAAGGTATTTCCTGACCTCCAAGGGCAAGAGCAAGTAGACGCCCTGTGGGAAGCTATCTTTGAAACGACAAGAATAACACTTGACGACCCCGTACAAGCCTGGCAAGAGCATAATGTAGCCTTAGGTAAAAAGGCAGAATATTTAACCCAAAAAAAGTACCGGTACTTGCACTATCAGGCTCCTGGCACAGATCTAACCATTGAGCTGCCCGCCAAGCATCTCTGGGTTGGCGCAGGCAGTCATAATGAAAAGGGAGTTCCGTTCATGGCTAATATGCCGACTGAAGAAGTATTTACTACTCCCTTGAAGGAAGGGGTTAACGGAACGGTTCGCAGTACGAAGCCACTAAGCTACAGTGGAAACCTCATAGAGAATTTTTCGCTAACCTTTGAGCAAGGAAGAATTGTAGATTTTTCTGCCGAAAAAGGATATGACGTATTGAAAAGACTCATTGAAACCGATGAAGGATCTCATTATCTCGGGGAAGTGGCTTTAGTACCTCATGACTCTCCTATTTCTCGAAAAAACCTAATTTTTTATAACACCTTGTTTGACGAGAATGCGTCGAATCATTTAGCCATAGGTAATTCTTACGCGTTTTGTTTAGAAGGCGGTAAAACGATGAGTAAAGAGGAATTAGAGCAACATGGACTAAATCAGAGCTTGACGCACGTAGACTTCATGATCGGATCTGAATCCATGAATATCGATGGGGAAACCGCCGACGGTATACGCGAACCCATATTCAAGAATGGGAACTGGGCATTTTAAGTGAATGGCTGACAACCCCGTTTTACGAAACGAATCACGGGGTTGTCCAATTTTTAGTGCTAAATAACTAAGCATTACTATCTCGAATTTCATGAATCCATTGACAGAAAATCTCAGTGGCTTCGTCAACAGTTGAGAATTCTCCTTCTTTTTCTAGCTCAAATGAAGGGAAATCGAAGATCCTATTTTTCTTTACAACCACAACATCCCCTAAAATTTTTATTTCAACAAAATAGGAAAGTAATTCATCATCCTCATATTCATATGTTCGAACATGTCCAAGAACAGAAATTTCATTTGGTTTTAATTCCAATGCGTTTTTAAGCGACATGATCGTTTCATTCTCATAATAAAACATACAAACCTCCTAAGTGATAAGAGAATGCTCTCCTACCCCATTTTAATATAC
>JBEQAI010000492.1:0-2607 GCA_041640415.1 Ammoniphilus sp.
GGTTCGATTGCTCAGCCCATTCATGAATGGCTTATCCAGCGTAGAGAAGAGCTTCCCTTCAAGTCCATTGTGGTTCCGGAAGACTATCATGTTACGCTTCACTTTTTGGGAGATATATCAGAGGAGGCAAGAAAAGTCCTAATAGAGTCTCTTCCGCCGATGCTAACAGAGGTCTCTCCTTTTAATCTAAGGGCTAATGAGTTTGGCTTTTTTGGTGAAAGAACCTCTCCCCGAATTTTCTGGGTGGGGGTGGAGGAACAGCCTATCCTTGCGCAAGTCCATCAAGCAACGGGACGAGCCTGTCAAATGGCAGGCATGAAGCTAGAGACCAGGCCGTATCATCCCCACATAACGCTGGCAAGGAGATGGCATGCCGAGGAGTCTTTTGGACTTCCTTCCTTTTCAGCGGCGTTTGAGTCAAAAGAGTGGTCATGGGAGGTTCAACAGGTAGTGCTATTCCAAACCCACTTGGAACGGGTGCCAAAGTACGAAGCCATTCACACCATAAGTTTAAGCTAAGGTTAATCCGCAGTGCGTGCTTGATGATGGTAGTACCAAGCATACCTGCGGGTATTTTTTCGTCTAGCAAAAATATCCTGTTCCCCTGCAGAAGATTTCGACTTTTCTCTACTTTCGTTATAGCAATCCATGCAGTGAGCGTCCTTTTCTTGAATTTCGAACATCGTGAGTTTCAATCCGCATCCTTTGCAAGCTTGCTGTGATAGTATCATCATATAAATAGCCTCCTGTAAGTGGTTAGTAAGAGTTTTTAAATTATTTTTATATTTATTAATATAACAACATCATGGAAGGTTTGCTGTGAAATAAGTCACATTTCGACAACATGATTGCAAACAAAAAAGGACAACTCATAAGTTTGATGCATCCTTTGAGTTACCCTCTAGACGGAGTTTTCCTTATACGAGTTGACCATATTTCACCATATAAACCGCTTCATCTTCTTCAACAGGTTGAAATCGGGGGACAAGTCGACTTCTTAGAATCGGAGGCATGGTCTCTTCTTCTCTGATCTTCACTTCGGGTATAACCCCTTCGGGGAATCCATCCCAGCATTCAGCATTCTCACGACAAATTTTGTTAATCTCATCAAAGTGGGCAAAAGACATCACACTCACCCTTTCCTTCTCTATGTTAGGAAGAAGTTTTAAAATTTTCTTCCTATTTCTATTATAATGCAAATAATGGAAGGAAAAAGGAGGGGGAGATGAAGGTTTTGTGAACGGAAAAAAGGAGGTGAACACTGTTTCTCCTTTTTCTCTATGCTTCTAAGACGAACAGCTCGTGGGTCAAGGCTTGAAGGCGAGCATCAATGGCCTTCTTGTCTTCAGACTTCATGCGGTAATCCAGCAATTGGTCGATTTGTAGTCGAACCCAAGCGATCTGGTCCTCGACTCCTCGTTGCTGGTATAGTCGAGTAAGATCACCGATGGTATCCTTGTATTCGTAAACGAGCTTAGTCGTGTTATCACGGATTTCTTGGATTTTCACTACATTGCCATAGGCATATTGATATTCCATGATGTGCTTAAGGTAGAGGCGATGGACGAGAGCATGACCTTTACATTCTTGGACTGCTTTACGCATGGTATTGGCCAATTGCAGATCTTTCATGATAAAAGATCCTTCGAAGATGAAGTGAGGTCCTAAAGGGTGAAAGACAAGAGGGATTTCGTTGCCATGGTCAAAGAGGATCATCTCCGTGTCACCATTCTCAAATACACGGATCTGGGTTGAGTGATGATTCGTTTCAAATAACTTCATAAATTCCTTTAACTGGTGCGGGCTAAGTTCTAATTTTACCTGTTTATACATGGTGGCTACTCGTTGAGCCATAAGAATTCGCTCCTATTATCCAATTTGATTTACTCTTATTATACCTAAAATTTGAGATCAAATCATGTGCCGAAACAAGAGAAAATCGATTAGAATTTGAATGAAAGCGTTTTTATCCGCGGATATTATAAAGTATTCTTTAAATTTCTGCTGTTTACACGGTAATGCTCTTGATTTCAATTCGTGGATATATGCTAAACACACTTATTGATCTAATTCACTAATTTACAGCGTTGCTTTGGTCGGTTAATATAAATACATAAGATTATGAATTTTCCATTTTGTCTTAAAGACCAAGTAAGGAAAGAGGGGGAGAATAACATGTCTTTTGTTCACTTTGACGAGATTTTTGAAGTTTGCTGTGAGGCGAATGAGCAGATGCATAACGAATACTCAACTCGACGAGGACAATCCGCTCTGCTTTCAGATGAATGGAAAAATGCGGTTCAAGAAACAGTAAGAAAACGAAGGAAGATTGTTTTTTCCACGGTGCCGAATTCTAAAGCTTTGGCTTACAATCCTTAAAAAAGCATGACAAGCGGGCCGTTGGTCCGCTTTTCTTTTTTAGGATAAGGATGTATTTTTTTGAAGATCTCGTTTACAATTTTAGTAGACCGTTTCGAAGTTGAAGAAACAATATGGAAGAGGAATATAAACGATGGAACAGAGATCTGAAAAAACAAAAGATGTACAGGGGATAAACGAGCACAGCTTCTTCATCAACCGGCACCTAAGCTGGCTCGCCTTTAACGA
>JBEQAI010000493.1:0-2604 GCA_041640415.1 Ammoniphilus sp.
TTCATCTCAATTTTTATATTGTCGACATCCTCTGGTTTAATAGTTTAAACACATCTATCCCCCTAATACTGTTTTTTATCCGTTCGAAATCCTCTTTATCTTATACGAAAATGAATATAGGAAGTTTCTGTTACTGATGTAATCTGCCCAATAACGGAATAACACATAAAGGCTGCCGAAGCAGCCTTTATGGAGCTAACGATATTGCCCGCTATTATGGTTTGGTCTAGTTCATACCATGGCTCCCATTCAACAATCCTTAATCAATCCCCGATTCAGTTTCGAGTAATGTTAGATTAATTATACATCCTATTGCGCTAAATTCCCGTTACCACAGTAACGAACTCAGGGGACGGATGCTGAACCATTGATACCCAATAGGAGCCTCTCAGCTCCTTAGGAAAATCTCTTATAAAGTTCTATTCGGCGTTCTTCCCGTAAATGTACGTTGCTTTATTGTTTATCCCATTGATCCTTATATATTAACTTATCAATGGGCAATCGTTTATTCCACCCTACAGTCTCAAATACGGGTTGGTCTTGGAACTGGTCTGTGTATCCAATAGAGAGTAAACCGATGGGCTCAATGTGAGGCGGAATATGGAGAATCTTTCGTATATCCTGCTTCTTATAAAAGGAGACCCATCCGACCCCAAGCCCCTCTGCCCGTGCAGCAAGCCATAGATTCTGTATCGCACACACTACCGAGTATGCATCGGTTTCAGGTATGGTATTTCGCCCTAGTACATGTTCTCCATCTCTTACAGGGTCACAGGTAAAACAAATGGTAACAGGGGCTTCGAGGATACCTTCCACCTTTAGTTTAGGGTACAATAACGCCCGTTCACCCTCAAAATATCTTCCTGCCACCTCTACTTCTCTTGAAATCACATGATGTAGCTGTTGCTTCACTTCTTGAGAACGAACCACAATAAAATTCCATGGCTGCATGAAACCTACGGAAGGGGCATGGTGGGCTGCTTCCAAGATTCTTCTAAGCTTCTCCTCCTCGATTGGATGGTTTAAAAAAGAACGGACATCGCGACGACTATAAATCGCCTGATAAACACCTTGCCTGTGATGCACTTTAAACTCATGGCGGGTCTCAATGGGTAAATGAACCGTAACCGCCACTTCATCTACACCGCGTTGGATTAACTCATCCAATGAACCAGATACACCGGCTTCCTCAAAAGTAGCCATTTCATGTGCAATTCGTACGGCGGATCTCAGAATAGGAAGGGTAACCGCTGCTCCACTTCCTTCCCCAAGACGAAGGTTGAAGTGAACGAGTGGTTGCAATCCTAAAAGTTTATTCACTAGGACATGACCTGGCTCCACAGATTGATGAGAGGCAATGAGGTAATGCCCACAGTCAGGGGTCATTCGAACCGCGGTTAGCGCTGCCACGGCCGTAATAAAACCGTCCACTAATACAGGAATTCGTGCTGCGGCTGCGCCTAATACAAGACCCACAAGTCCTGCGATTTCTAACCCTCCTACTTTAGACAACACATCTACCGGGTCGGCTGGATGGGGTGAATTGACCTCGATCGCTCGTTTAATGACCTTAATTTTTCTTTCTTTCCCCTCATCATCGACTCCAGTTCCAAATCCAACCACTTGCTCAACTGGGATCTGTCCAAGAACGGCGAGCATTGCACTACTCGCCGTCGTATTTCCAATTCCCATTTCCCCCAACGCAATCAGCCTAGCGCCCTTCTCAATCACTTCCTCTGCTACCTCAATTCCGATCTCTATCGCTTCGACCGCTTCCTCCCTTGTCATAGCGGGTCCTTCAGCCATGTTGTGGGTACCAAACCGCACCTTTCTGTCCAGTAAGCCCGGAAGTTGCAGCACTCCGTTTACACCCATATCCACAACCTGTACGGAGGCATGGGAGACACGAGACAACACGTTGATCGCTGCTCCACCAGCTAGAAAATTACATACCATTTGCTGCGTAACTTCGGAAGGGTAAGCTGAAACCCCTTCCATCGTTACACCATGGTCCGCTGCCATGACCACCACCACAGCGGGATCAATATCGGGTCGTGAGTTCTTAGTCATACCGGCTATTTTAATGGCTAGTGATTCTAATACCCCAAGACTTCCCAGTGGCTTAGTTAGCCTATTTAAGTGCTGTTCCATTTGTTTCTGGGCTTGAGTATCCAACCCATCGATCAAGCTCATCGTTTTCTTTAATTTTTGCATCATGCTTCCCCCTTAGTTGGTAATTCCCGACCACACAAAAAACCCCAGCTTAAAAAAGCTGGGGTTGTGCCATACCCTACAAGCAGAACTTTTCTCTTAGGCAGGTCTCCTGACTCCGATTCCTCACATGCTGCGCCTTCCCAGTTTCCCAGTGGCATTGCAACAGCTCCTCGACTACAGTGGCGGGCTCCGCGTTGTTTCAAAACTTCCCTATTCTCCCATATTAGGGCACCTAATGAAGACTATACAATTGTAAAACACAATCCCACTTAACCATAAATCCAATAGAATGGCAATACTTTTATTAGTAATATTCTCCAACATAACCCAAAAGACTTATGCATTGGATCTTCGCTGGAATTTTTTCTCTATACCGTGGGGTAGGTAAAG
>JBEQAI010000494.1:0-2578 GCA_041640415.1 Ammoniphilus sp.
AATTAAAAGAACGAGTTGAAAGAGAGAGGGCGCCCTCCGTTTAATCGAAGGACGCTATTTTTTATTTTTAATATGGTTTTGCTTGATAATAGTAATTAGGTGTAACCACCCGATCCTCATAAGTCTGGTGAAATATATGCGTCGTTGCTGGTGAAACCGGAGGTATAAGCCAGGTCCAATCTCCGGTCAGATCCCTATTTTTTTCTTTTTCCCGCTTTTCAAAAAGCTGGAACTGGTGAGCGGCAGTATGGTGATCAACGATGCTCACGCCCGCTTGCTTAAATGAGTGAAGGACAGCAACGTTAAGTTCGACCAAGGCCTTATCTCTCCATAAAGTGGATTCTCTCTCCGTTGCTAAACCGAGTAAGCGAGCGACCTCCGGAAGCTGATTATAACGGTCAACGTCAGCCAAATTGCGGGCCCCAATCTCCGTTCCCATGTACCAACCATTAAAGGGAGCTGCTGAGTATTGAATGCCGCCAATCTCGAGTAACATGTCGGATATGAGAGGAAGGGCATACCACTGAAGCTCCAGCGAGCCAAATGCCTCCAGGGTAGGGTGTATAATTGGCACTTCAAGGACAAGGTCCTTGGGAAGCGCAAATAAAGTAGGTGGCTGGCCACTTGTTTGAATCACCAGCGGCAGCAGATCAAAACGTGTTCCATCCCCATTCCATCCTAACTTCCTGCATACGTTCGTAAATCCGACGGAATGGGGGTCACCGATAGTCCCGTTGCCTGTCTCATACCCAGCATAGCGGATGAGTTGATGATTCCAAATTCGAACTTGATCCTTGCCATTATTTCTAGGCTTAAAAATAGAGATCGTAGGCAGGATATTCCCTTCGTTCGTCGCATAGGAAATATGGTCAAATAGCGCCGTGGCAATTTCTTCTGCAGTGGATAGCTCCCTTTTATCTAGTACATGGAGCTTGTCCCAAAACAATCGGCCGATGCATCGATTGCTGTTTCTCCAGGCCATTTTCGCACCGTGTTCTAGCTCCTCAAAAGTATGCACATACTTGCCGGACTCTTGAATAGATTTTTCAATGGCATGAATCCTTGTGCGGGTTTCTTCGTGGGATTTTCCAAGCTCAGTATAACAGAGTGTTATGAATCTGTCGGCTTCTATAAAGAGTTCCTGATTCTGCTTAACGATCATTAGTGCTCTCCTTTTTGAATCATCCTTCACTTTATTAAAACATTAACTACCCTGTAAATCAAAAGGCGATCCCTTGACAATTAATTTTAGTGGACATTCTTAAAAATCTGTTCTACTTTGAAGAGAGACAAAAATTCAGTAACGAAAATAAGAAAGGGTATGAAATGAAAACAATATTCGTGAAAGACCTTGTCGATAAGTTTCAGCTTGAAGTTTTAGCCGGAGAAGTTGGATTGGATAGGGCGATAACCGAAGATGATATTCATAGACCCGGCTTGGAATTTACAGGATTTATTGAATACTTCCCGCATAATCGCATCCAGCTGCTTGGAAGGCAGGAAGTAGATTACTTGCACTCGCTAACGCATGAAGAAAGAGATGAGCGGATAGGGAATGTGGTTCGCCTACATCCCCCTTGCTTTATTATTACCCGTGGGCAAGAGGAGTTAACTTATTTTCAAAAGCACTGTTCGGAGCAGGGAATTCCTCTATTGAGAACGAGCCAAAAGACGACGAAGTTCATCACAAAAGTAAATAATTTCCTGGAGAAGTCTCTTGCGAAAGAGATTGGCGTCCACGGGGTTTGTCTCAATGTGTTTGGGGTCGGTATCTTATTACGTGGCGAAAGCGGAATAGGAAAATCGGAAGCAGCTTTAGCACTTATTGAACGTGGGCATCGTTTAATTTCTGATGATCTCGTTATGTTAAAACAAATTGATCCGGAAACAATCATCGGCACACACAATACTAGTAATCGAGGTTTCTTATCCTTGCGCGGGATCGGGCTGGTAGATATCCCAAGAATGCATGGTTCGGGGTCTGTTCAGGATGAAACGGAAATCAATATAGATATCTTGCTATCACCTTGGAAGGACAAGCATCATTATGATGCGCTTGGTTTCGAGAGGTTTACAGTATCCTATTTAGATGTTACTATCCCGCATGTGGAGATACCGGTTCGGCCAGGACGCGATGTAGCGGGACTAATCACAACGGCGGCGAAAAATTGGAGGTTGCAGCAAGAAGGCTATGACGCACTCGAAGAATTCCAAAACCGTATCAATTTAGGGTGAAAATGGGCAATTAACGAAAAAAATATCATTGTCAAGTCACTGCGATTTTCATATAATGAGGATAAAATCAAATACAGCATCCCACCAAAGGGGAGTAGCTATCAGGTCAATCGCCTGAAACAAGTCGTCACTTCGTGGTAATACCTCCGGCTTTGTTGGTACACATCCGTACTAAGCAAGACCTTTGCCATCAGGCTAAGGTCTTTTTATGTTGTATGAGTTAATATGTGGAAAGGATAAAGAACATGTTTGACTCGGTTTACGCAATCTTAGTGACCATGATGATCACTATTTTGGTTATGGTGAGCTATATTTTAAGGAGCAATCCTTTGTTGCCCGTGAT
>JBEQAI010000495.1:0-2570 GCA_041640415.1 Ammoniphilus sp.
TCTTACCTTAGTGGGGAATACTCTGCTGAATCTGTCTTAAGATGTCTTGGGGAGTTTTACCTTCCGCATCAATGACAGGTGAGCCTGTTGTAGCTTCCGCCATCCCCATGACGTCCCGGTCCATACCGGAGATCACAAATGCATCGGCATCACTAGCCGCATTCGTACCAATACCTACGACAGTCATTCCATTATTTCTAAGAAACTGCTCGACTTCACGTAAAGATTGTTCAATAGCAATCGTTGGCATTCCCTTCACCTCCTGCTATCTAGTTTTCTCTCTACGTCGAATAACCATCCGTATGGCCATAGGAATCATCCCAAACCACCGCGAAGACCACTGTTCCTTTGGCCTTTTTTTACGCTCAGGCTTTGGTGTATCAATGTATCTAACAAATTCTTGAGTAAGGTATTTGACAATATCATTAGACTTCATGCACGCCTCTCCCTTCGATAGGTCTCTTAGCTGTAGTCTTGCCATAATTCCCTTCCGTCAACCCTTGAAGCCCAGCGTGCAGCTATTTCTGTCTACTCCAATCTAGGATCTTTTTAGCAGATATGTCGTATACCACCAACAGCTTATCCTTAAAATGAGGGCTTACATACCCGACAGAACGAAGTTCGATTACTCCAGGAGACGTAGCACGAACGGTTGTTTCCGCAATTCCAGTCGGTAATGAATAACTGTGTGGACCTGCAGCACTTCCTGCGAGCTCTTCCCATTTTTCGATCGTTAACCAGACTCCGGCTTCAGCTAAATATTTGGCTTGAAGCTTACTCCCGTCATTGGCCGGTATCTTCCTAGCAAGAGTGGTAAACGTCATCCCCCCAGCCAATTGGAGCAAAAGCAGAGAGGAAAGAAATAATACCAACAGGATGTTCGAAGATCCTTTTTGATTATTCACGTGCCCTAACGGGAGTAGGAGATGCCTGTTTGCATCTTCCAAGGTACCCCACCTTTTTCTAACCATAAGTTAATTACCACTCCCTTGTGAAAGGGCTGCACCTGAAAATCCTTTACATGAAGACAAACCTGTACCCATCCTTTGCTATCTACTTCCCGAACAATAGAACTCCCCGATTGTCTGTAATCATATAAGACTCCCTTACAGGAAAAGAGCATCCTTCTTGAGGCTATGTAAACCTGATCCGTGCAACCCAGTTCTCGCTCAAGATAATGGATAAAGGCTGCCGCTTCCATTTGCAATAACTGCTGGACCTTTCTTTTTTCTATATTTTCCTTCAGCAGTAAGGAGCTGTATAGAACAGAAGTCAGCATAACCATGGATAGGGACAACCCTATAACCAGTTCAATCAACGTGTAGCCACCTTCTTGTAGGCTCGCATGTGCAGCTGCTGTTTCCTTCCTAAAAGATTCCACTGTATACGAAACTCTCCTTCCAAGACCGAGGGAGAAATCAACTGCTCATCAATGGTGATTTCCCATTGCCTTGTGTTTGGATTGACTAGTGCTGAGCCACTCTTCCATCTTTCCACTGCTTCATAAACAAGCCAATAGGCCTGGGTGTTCATCGCTTGGTTCTCTATCTCTTCGGTCAGCTGTCTATAAACAGTAATAAAAGGTAACAAGGTTACCGTAAAAATCGACAAGGCCAATAAGACCTCTAAAAACAGATGCCCTCTCTCATCCAATTTTGATCCAAAACCTCCCACTCGATAATTGAATAACAATAGAATGGATTCTTCCCCTTTGATCCGTTACCCTGATCGTACCCGCTTGCGAAACTTGTCCATCCGTATAAAAGACCACACGCTGATTCGTGTAATTGCTGTTAAGGGTCACTCCTTTCGGTGCATCGACCTTTTTGATTTGCTTCCCATTGATACGTAAAAGATAAAAGGAGGAAGTAGGAAACAGATCAACCATTGCTTCGACCTGTCTGGTTCGAGCCTCGTTTGAAGCTGCATGTAAATCACCGGCCAATTCCTCAATAAAGTTTTTCGTCTTTTGCTGTTCTATCGCCATCGGGACTATAGGAAGAGTGACGACAAAGAAGAGGGAGAGCAGAGAGAGTACGATGGTGAGTTCGAGGAAGGAGTAGCCATCATTAAGGATCAGCCTATTTTTTTGGCGCATGCTTTGGACAATACACATTAACATTAGCCAGAACCGTCGCAGAAGCGTCTACAACTTCAAAAATATAGTTATCATTCAATGGGCATTTAGGTATCTCTCTTAAGTAGCCGGCATCTACGAGTGGTTTAAGATCATTATTACTAGGCTTAAGGGAGGTATCTATCATATAACTCACCACCTGCGTCTCAATCATCTTGCGGTTGGCTTCACAGCTTTTTGCCTGGGCTTTTTCGGCAGCTCCTTGGTAATTGGGCATAGCAATCAACAGTAAAATCCCAATAATCGCAACGACGATACTCATTTCCAAAAACGTAAAGCCATCCTGGTTACGTAAGATTTTCTTCATTTCTTTTCCTCCTAGATATAGTTAATTAGATGGTACAGCGGAACAAACAGCACCAGCATTAGAAATAGCACTAGGCTCCCAGCTCCAATGGTAATAAAGGATTCGAAAAAGAGGGACAGCTTTTCT
>JBEQAI010000496.1:0-2556 GCA_041640415.1 Ammoniphilus sp.
GGAATGTGTTTGGAACCATCGATCAGCCAGTGCATCACCTTAATTTGCAGGAAACAATAGATCAAATTCCCCCCGATAAAACGATTATCGCCCTCGACGCTGCTTTAGGCCGAATCCATCACGTGGGTTATTTATTCTTGGAAGAAGGTCCGATTAGCCCCGGAAGTGGAGTCGGTAAAACCATTACCCCTGTAGGTAATTATCATATCAAGGGGATTGTAAACATAAATGCAGGGATGCAAAACCAACTGCTGCTTATGTCCACTCAATTGGACCTGGTAATGGACATGGCGAAGCAAACGGCCTTTCTCCTTGGATGGCTGTTCCCGAAACGATCACCTCGTTAGAGGTGATTTTTTTTATTCGAAAGTAACTTTCTTATTGGATTATATTGCCATGCATGTTATAATTTTTATATTGTTAACCAAATAAAAAATAAAAGTTTACATATAGGAGGGGACCATGAACAGTGTTATGACTAGCCAAGGGCTAACCTATGAAGCATTAGCACAGAAAAACAAACAATACCTCTGGCACCCATTTACCCAAATGAAAGAATATCTAGAGGACGAACCGGTTATTATTGCGAGTGGCAATGGCAGAAAACTAACGGATGTAAGAGGCAAGGAATATTGGGATGGCATCTCTTCCATCTGGCTGAATGTTCATGGTCACCGGGTGCCGGAGCTTGATCAAGCGATAAGGGATCAACTCGACCAGATTGCGCATTCCACGCTTCTTGGTATGGCTAATGTGCCTGCCATCCTATTGGCCGAGAAGCTCGTCGGACTAATGCCGCCAGGGCTTACGAAAGTGTTCTACTCCGATTCGGGAGCCACCTCGGTTGAGATAGCCATCAAAATGGCTTTCCAGTATTGGCAGCATCAGGGGCAGCCGGAGAAAGCCCGCTTCATAACGATGAAAGAAGCATATCATGGGGATACGATCGGCGCAGTATCCGTAGGCGCCATTGATATTTATCATAAGGCTTACTCTAGTCTTCTTTTTGAATCGTATAAAGTCCCTTATCCTCATCGCTATAGATCACCCATTCATGGGGATGGCCAAGAACAGACGCAGTATTTTCTATCTCAGCTAGAAGAGATGCTTCAGGCCCATCACGGGGAAGTGGCTGCCCTCATCGTGGAGCCTATCGTGCAAGGGGCAAGCGGAATTGTAGTGATGCCGGAGGGATATCTCAAAGGGGTGCGAGACCTCTGCACCCAATACAATGTACTGCTGATTGCCGATGAAGTGGCAACAGGCTTCGGGCGAACAGGGCAATGGTTTGCGTGTAACCATGAAGGCGTAACCCCAGATATCCTCACGGCAGGAAAGGGATTAACAGGAGGTTATTTGCCAGTTGCCATTACCGTATCTACGGAGGAAATCTATCAAGCGTTTCTGGGAGAATACGAAGAGATGAAGACCTTCTTTCATGGACACAGCTACACAGGAAACCAACTGGGTTGTGCCGTAGCGATTGCGAACCTGGAGTTAATGGAGAGGGAAAACCTGGTTTCCCAAGTAGAAGAAAAGTCTCGTTGGTTAGCTGGTCAGTTAGAAAAATTCCAATCTCTTAGCCATGTAGGGGATATCCGACAGAAAGGGTTCATGATGGGACTCGAGCTCACGCTGAATCGAGAGACGAAGGAGCCATATCGATGGGAAGAGCGTATGGGCGTTCAAGTATGCAGACGCGCACGTGAATTAGGAATGCTGATTCGTCCTCTGGGGAATGTGGTAGTTTTCATGCCTCCTCTTGCTTCTACCAGGGCTGAGCTGGAAGAGATGCTTGATATCCTCTATCAATCGATTCAAGAGGTAACAGGGGAATGATCTGGGAGCAAAAGCTAGAACAAATGAAAGAGAAGGGGCTGTATCGGCAGCTGCGAACCGTGGAGTCTTTTCACGAGGGCGGGATCGCCTGGGTTAATGGACAAAAGATGCTGATGTTTGCCTCCAATAACTATCTTGGATTAGCGCACGATCAACGGCTTATACGAGCCTCGATGGAAGCGACTGAGCGCTTAGGCACCGGGTCTACCGGTTCTAGATTAACCACGGGCAATACTTCGCTCCATCAGCAGCTTGAGGCAGAACTTGCAGCGTTCAAGCAAACGGAAGCGGCTCTTGTGCTGAATACAGGGTATATGGCGAATGTAGCGGCTTTGACCACCCTAGTGGACCAAGAAGATGTGATCTTGTCCGATGCAATGAATCACGCAAGTATTATTGACGGCTGCCGACTGTCCCGTGCCCAAACTCTCGTATACCGGCATCGGGATTTAGAAGATCTAGAAGCTAAGCTTCAAGCATCCACCCGCTTCCGGAGACGGCTGATTGTAACGGATGGGGTGTTTTCGATGGATGGCGTCATCGCGCCTTTGCCCGGTATTGTGGAGCTGGCTAAACGTTACGATGCCCTTGTGATGGTGGATGATGCCCATGCGGTTGGCGTGTTGGGGGAAAATGGCCGCGGGACAGCAGAGCATTTTGGCTTGCAGCACCAGATTGACATTCAAATGGGCACGCTTTCTAAAGCGGTCGGGGCTG
>JBEQAI010000497.1:0-2552 GCA_041640415.1 Ammoniphilus sp.
TGGATCCATTTGAGCTTCTGCTCGACCGTAAGCCAAGCGAACGCCTGGAAGTACAATCCGTCCATTCCCGTCTTGATGATCCATGATCACCCCTGCATTATTATTGGCCACTATAAATTTAGAAGAATCCCAAGCTGATCCATTTTCCCCGTCGAACTGGTAAGTAAAATCTCCACCACCCGGTCCCGGAACGGGATCTGGATTCGTAATCTTTAATTCCTTCACTTCAATGTCCCCGATTTGGAAACTTCCGCCCCCTCCTCCGCCATCTTTAAATTCTAAAGCACTAATCATGAAGTGGCCCTTGCCCGTGATATTCCCATCGGTTAGTTGAAGGTCCCAATCTTCTTGTTCCGTCTCTCCATCCTTCCATAGCTTGATGGATAATTCATCGCCTTTCACGCTATACCGAAGCCATTGCCAATCCGTTGAGCGCTGACGATCAATGACGCCGATCTCTGTCAAAGCCCCATTAACGTATCGCAATATTCGGACTTTATTATCCGTCGTGCGAATCTCTACGCCGTACCCATTATGAGGTGTTGTGATATTATTCCAACCATCCGTGCGAAGCCATAATCGCAAGCGGCGGTCTGCCCCCAGCTGATCCATTTTGAAAGGAATCAAGAGCTCTGCATCAGCAATCGCCTCCATATGGGGAGTAACGCGACCGTATGAGTTTCGTCGATCAGCCAATGTGATGCGACCTTTGCCGTCTACAATATCAAAACTGGCATCTGAGCTTTTTTCGACTAAAAGCTTGTTTGGATCCCACTCACCTTGACCAGCAAAGCTATGAACAAACCCGCCTGTTTGCGGCTTGGGCTTAGGAGTAGGCCAGAGATCTGGATTAGCATCATAAGGCCAAGGATTGCCTGGAGCTACTTTCCCAACGGAAGCCTTAGGCCCGATTTCGTATCGGCGCTCTTCGGCATAGCCCTTGGTAATCATTCCTCTAAACGGTATCTCAGCATGAGCCGGATCCTGAAGATATTTATCCCGGTCGGCAAAAGCATATCGAGAAGCTTCTATATAATAGTGCAGCGCTTCTTCCCGAGGAAGGCCTGCCATATCATAAGCTTCCAGTATGTTCAAAGCCTGGCCAATCGTTGTTCCTCCGCTTGAGGAAGGCGGCATGCCATAGACATCATAGCCACGATAATTCACTTTCACCGGATCGTACTCTATCACCTCGTAATCTTTCATATCTTCCTTCGGCAGGTTTCCTTTTAGAATCGGGAAGGAAGGATTGGCAACAACCGGTGGATTATTGATCGTTTCCACAATGGCATCCGCAATTTCACCCTCATAGAACACTTCACTGCCGTGTTCTCCTAAGAGCCGATACGTCATCGCCATGTCGGGGTTCTTCAAAACACTTCCAGCCACAGGGACTCCCCCTGTTTCTGTCAGATAAATCTTGCGTGTAGACTCAAAGTTATTGAATCGATTGCGATTCTCTGTTACCTCGCGCACAAAGTTATCATCAATAATGAATCCTTCTTCTGCTATGCGGATGGCCGGTTCTAACACCTCTTTGAGCGTCATGGTACCATGCTCTTTCAATGCTTTCTCCCAAGCCTTTACCGCACCTGGAACGGCAAAGGCAGGTCCGCTCGACCCTCGAATCGTGGAGGAGTACTCATTTCCGTTCCCATCCAAGAAGGAGTGAGGACCGAAGGTCGAGGGCGATAGCTCTCGATGATCATAGGTAACAAAACGCTTCTCGTCCGCCAGGTAGATCATCATCATTCCGCCCCCGCCCATTCCACCGGAGAAGGGCCGGGTGACCCCTTGTGCAGCCGCAGCTGCAATTGCGGCATCCACTGCATTCCCGCCCTTGCGGAGAATTTCCATCGCAGCGCGTGTTGCCTCTGGATGTTCAGTTGCCGCTGCTCCACCTGTACCCGTCGCCGTTGCGTGCTGTTCATACCACGGACTGGTGCTTGGACTAGCAAGCCCAGCGATAGGCAGCGAGACTAGCATAGATAAAGCTAGATTTACACTTATGATTTTTCGCCATTTCCTCTTAACCACCGTTTTCCTCCCTTTCATACTAATTCAACAAGTAAACACCTTGTGTATAGTGCTAACCATCTACGATACTTGTGTGTCTACGGTCCGATCTTCCTTTCTATTTTTCTTTGCCCACTGCCAAGCAAAAAGGACGAGCAACCCTCCTAAACCTAAGGTATCTGTTACAGCTCCTGGAACAATTAAGGTTAGACCAGCCGCTGCACTGATCATTCGTTCCCACCATGTCAACGGATGGAACCAGTAGCCAATAATAGCTACACTTAAGCCCAGCATTCCTGCTAAGGCCGTTAAGATCGAGAATACGGACTCACCGAAGGTTGAATCAATGAGCAAGAGCTCCGGAGACATGACAAAAATATAAGGAATAATGAACGCCCCAATCGCCAATTTGGCCGAACTAAAGCCGGTCTTAATCGGTCCACTTTTCGCTATACCCGAGGCTGCAAAAGCTGCCAAAGCAACCGGAGGCGTAATGTCCGCTAGGATACCGAAATAGAAAGTGAACATATGAGCAG
>JBEQAI010000498.1:0-2547 GCA_041640415.1 Ammoniphilus sp.
ATTGATTCCGGGTTTTATCCCCTTGGATCCTGCACGATGAAATATAACCCGAAAATCAATGAAGATGTGGCCCGTTATGCGGGATTTGCCAAAATTCACCCGTATCAGGCAGAGGAAACGATTCAGGGAGCGCTCCAGGTTCTTTACGATTTGCAGACGGAGCTCTCGGAAATTACGGGCATGGATGCCGTAAGCCTCCAGCCTGCGGCAGGAGCGCAAGGTGAATGGACTGCGTTGATGATGATCCGCGCATACCATGAAAGCCGTGGGGAAAAGCGAGACAAAGTGATTATTCCGGATACGGCGCATGGAACCAACCCAGCGAGTGCATCGGTTGCGGGATTAGAAACCATCACCATTTCCTCGGATGAAAATGGAAATGTTAACTTGGAAGAATTGCGAAAAGTGGTAGGTCCAGATACAGCAGCGTTGATGCTGACCAACCCGAGTACGCTAGGCTTGTTCGAAGAAAACATACTCGAAATTGCCGATATCGTCCACCAGGCCGGCGGCATGCTTTATTACGATGGAGCGAATACGAACGCCATTTTAGGAATTGCCCGTCCGGGAGATATGGGATTCGATGTGGTTCACTTGAATCTGCATAAGACCTTTACAGGTCCTCATGGCGGTGGCGGTCCCGGCTCCGGTCCGATCGGCTGCAAGAAAGAACTGATTCCTTTCATGCCTCGTCCAGAAGTCGTTAAAGAGGGAGACACCTATCGACTCAACTATGACATGCCTAATTCGATTGGCCGAGTAAAGGCATTCTACGGCAACTTTGGCATCAACTTGCGCGCCTTTGTCTATATTCGCTCTAATGGTCCGGATGGATTGCTTCGCGTGTCCGAGGAAGCCGTGCTGAATGCCAATTACATGATGCGAAAATTGGCTCCTTATTACGATTTGCCATATGACCGCATTTGCAAGCATGAATTTGTCTTATCGGGAAGAAAGCAAAAGAAGCTGGGGGTAAGAACGCTGGACATCGGCAAGCGATTGCTTGATTTCGGCTATCATCCGCCAACCATTTACTTCCCACTCATTGTTGAAGAATGTATGATGATCGAGCCGACGGAAACCGAATCGAAAGAAACGCTCGATGAGTTTATTGAGGCCATGATCCAGATCGCCAAAGAAGCGGAGGAGAATCCGGAAATTATCCTGGAAGCGCCTCACCATACGGTCATTTCCCGACTAGATGAAGTCGCGGCAGCACGTAAGCCGATCCTCAGGTACAAGAAACCGACGGGGGAACAGGTAGCGGAAAGGAGTACGGCTCATGAGCTTGTCCAAGCGTGAGGCCAAGCCGGAATGGCTAAAGATTAAGCTTCATACCAATGAAGAGTTTAAGGAAATCAAGGCCATCATGCGCGGGAAAGAGCTTCATACCGTCTGCGAAGAAGCTAAGTGTCCCAACATTTATGAATGCTGGAGCAACCGAACGGCCACCTTTATGATTTTGGGAAGCATCTGCACCCGGGCCTGCCGTTTCTGTGCCGTAACGACAGGACTTCCGACGGAATTAGATTGGGAAGAACCCTTAAAGGTCGCCACAGCAACCAAACAAATGGGACTCCAGCACGTCGTCGTAACTTCGGTTGCCAGAGACGATCTGGCAGACGGAGGAGCTTCCATCTTTGCTGAAACGATCAAGGCCATCCGAAAAATGAATCCGTTGACGGGAATCGAGGTATTGATTCCTGACTTCGGAGGAGATTCCACTGCGCTGGAAGTGGTTCTTCGGGCCAAACCGGATATCCTCAACCACAATATCGAAACAGTGGAGCGATTGTCTGATCAAGTTCGGGCAAAAGCGAAGTATTCTCGCTCTCTAGCCTTACTACGAAATGCGAAGGAATTGGGCATGAACCAGAAGACCAAGTCTAGCATTATGGTTGGCTTAGGGGAAACAAAACCGGAAATCCTAGAGACCATGTATGATTTGCGGCATGTCGATTGTGATATCTTGACCATTGGCCAGTATTTGCAGCCCACAAAAAGACATTTGCCCGTAAAAAAATATTATTCGCCGGAAGAATTTGCAGAGTTTCGCGAGATTGGGATGAAAATGGGGTTTGCGCATGTAGAATCGGGTCCTTTGGTTCGAAGCTCTTACCATGCCCATGAGCAAGTGCAAAAGGCTGCTGTAGGAAGGTAATCAAATGAATTGCCATCTGGATTGAAACTCCAGATGGTATCCTCTTACGGTCACCTGGAAGCGCATACACCTAAATCAATGAATGGGGGAGAGCCCTTGGAGAAAAAAATCAATATGAATCGAGCCGTATTACTCATTTCCTGCCCTGAAAAACCAGGGATTATCTCGGTGGTGTCCAGCTTTCTATTAGATCACCAAGCTAATATTGTCCAATTCGATCAACACACGACGGATCCACGAAGCGGCCTGTTTTTTATGCGGATTGAGTTTGATTTGGAGGATTTCGATCGTTCCTTTCAGCAGATTGAACAGGATTTACCCATGTTAGCTCGGGACTATGCGATGGACTGGACCTTAAACAGTGAGAAAAAAATAAAACGAATGGC
>JBEQAI010000499.1:0-2536 GCA_041640415.1 Ammoniphilus sp.
AAAGGGGTTATTCACCATCATAGCTGGGCATTTGCTCATCAAGCGGTAGCCGCTAAGCTGTGGTTGGATGTAAAGGAAAACGATGTCGTTTGGGCTACAGCTTCACCAGGCTGGGCGAAATGGAATTGGAGTCCTTTTATTTCCACTTTAGGGTCTGGAGCCACAGGCTTCGTTTACCATGGTCGCTTTGATGCGAAAAAATACTTGCAACTATTAGAGCGCTATCAAGTCAACGTGCTGTGCTGCACCCCTACAGAGTATCGCCTCATGGCCAAGGTAGATGGACTAGGGGAGTACAGGTTACCACATTTGCGAAGTACTGTGAGTGCGGGAGAGCCTCTGAATAGACAAGTAATTGACACCTTCAAGAATTATTTTGGGGTTGTTGTGCGCGATGGCTATGGGCAAACCGAAAACACCTTGCTGGTAGGCACCATAATGGGAATGGAAATTAAGGTAGGCTCAATGGGGAGACCTACTCCAGGCAACCAAGTAGCTATTATTGACGAAGATGGCCATCCTGTTGCTGCTGGACAAGTCGGAGATATTGCGGTCCATCGGAGTGCACCCGCGCTGTTTAAGGGCTATTTAAATGATCCGGAGCGTACAGCAGCGGCTTACAGAGGCGAGTGGTACCTAACAGGTGACCGGGCGAAGATGGATGAAGACGGCTATTTTTGGTTTGAGGGCCGTTCCGATGATATCATAATCAGTTCAGGATATACGATTGGGCCGTTTGAGGTAGAGGATGCTCTGGTTAAGCATGACGCTGTCAAGGAGTGTGCTGTTGTAGCCAGTCCAGATGAGGTGCGAGGGTCTATCGTGAAGGCATTCGTCATTCTTAGAGATACGGCAGAGGAAACGCAGGAAACGGTAGCATTGCTTCAGGAACATGTAAAACAAATTACGGCTCCTTATAAATATCCGAGGGAAATCGAGTTTGTGAAAGAGTTGCCGAAAACCTCTTCCGGCAAGATACGTCGTGTAGAACTTCGCCAACTGGAAAAACAACGTAAAGAGAATCAATAGGGGTGACCAATGCGGTCACCTTTTTCCTTTAGAGATCTTTTTTACCAAAGATTCTAGAGTATTTCTATCTTTACCCGTCCATACTAGGTTAGAGGTGGAAAAAACGGGATGAAATGGTTCTTTTTGATTTGGACAACCATGTGGATTAGTTTTTTACTAACAAATGTTAAAATTATCATCCAGTACAAAAAAAGGAAGGTCGATGACCATATCCATCTGGAATTGCAATTTCTATTTGGCCTTATCGCATTAAAATTTGATATCCCTATGATAAGGCTAACCTCTTTCATGGAAGGGGTGCCTGTGAAGGCGGAAGCCTCTTCAGATGTTCCTGCTGAAGGCAATGAACCTGCACCAACTAGAGGAGGTTTTTTCCTCAGTAGATACTTGGTAAAGAGGCTCCTTGAGTTCCTTAATAAACTAAAGCTAAGGGCACATGACCTTCAAGAAGTGGCAAGAGAAACGCTTAGTCGAGTTCGGTGTGAAAGGCTGGAATGGTATACTCGCTTTGGTTTGGGTGATGCTGCCACCACGGGAATGGCCACAGGGCTGTTTTGGGGCATAAAGACCGCCATTATTGGAGTGATGTCTCATTATCTTTCCATGCGTACCACGCCAAGAATGAATATTGTGCCTGCTTTCCATTCATTAGAGATTGATACCCAGTTTACTTGCATACTACGTTACCGTATAGGAAACACTATTATCGCAGTCGTGCGAATCCTATTCAAACTAATTAAAGGGCGTGAAGGAATATGGCAGAACACCCTATTCAGGGCTTGATGCAAACAGCCATGGAGAATTTAAAAGAAATGGTCGACGTGAATACCATTGTCGGAGACCCAGTAGAAACTCCGGATGGAAGCGTCATTCTTCCTATCTCGAAGGTAGGATTTGGATTTGCTGCAGGTGGAAGCGAATTTGAAATGGTGGAAAAGGGAAAAGAACCGGGCGGAAAAGACATGCCATTTGGCGGTGGTAGCGGCGGCGGTGTTTCCATCACGCCTGTTGCTTTTCTTGTCGTAGGTAAAAACGGAATTAAAACGATCCCTCTAGAAGGCACGAATCACTTGTACGACCGAGTAATGGATATGGCTCCCCAGTTTCTTGAGAAGGTGCAATCCATGATGAATAAAGGGAATAAAGGCAATAAAGTGCAAAATGGTCGTACAGAGGATCCATTTGACATTCAATAGGGGCTGACATCACGTCAGCCCTTTTCATACGTTTTAAAGCTGTAAAACTTCTCTGTATTCCCCTGGCTCATACCCCTTTTCTAAGAGATGCTCCGCTAACAGGTCGCGAAGCTCAGGTGCTTTTTCCCGAATCTCAGGGATATCAATTTGGTCTGGATCCTTCAGGTCAAAATCAACAAAGCCGATCATTCCTTTTTCGTGGCGCCCTTCAAAACCCACATCGGCAATTTTATTGTTATATTCCATATGGGCAATTCCTGCAAAAAAAATATCGGTTTCCTCATGATTTCGATCGAAATGATTAATATCGT
>JBEQAI010000500.1:0-2515 GCA_041640415.1 Ammoniphilus sp.
TGTAACCGTCAAGTAGAAATCAACAGTTTTTAGTAAATAAGATTAAACAGTTTTCATCAATTAAGATTCAACACTTTGATTATCAAATAATGCTTTTCTGTATTTCATTCTGATACTGTCCTGTTCTTCACTGAAAGTCAAAATTTCACTTCGATGAAGGAGACGATCCAATATTGCTGTCGTAAGAGTCGTATCCCCAAGGAACTTTCCCCATTCTCCAGGACCTTTATTAGATGTAAGGATAAATGCAGCCCTGTCATACATCTCATAAATAAACTGGAAGAATAAATGAGCATCCTGCGGTTCATAAGCCATATACATAACATCATCGATGATAATCAGGTCAGATTTGATAATACGGTTGTACCTTGTCTTAGATTTACTGATATACTCTCTTGATTTTAAAACATAAATCAAACGATCCATTGATATAAAAGAAACCTGGTATCCACGCTCAATAGCGTGAATACCTAAGGCAGTTGATAGATGAGTCTTGCCGACACCAGTTGGTCCCATCATAATTAAGGTAAAATACTCATCGACCCATGATAGTTGTTTCAATATATTCAGTTGTTTTTCTCCAATCGCTGTCTGTTCCTCAAGTCGAAAGTTATCAAATGTCAAAGCCTCTGGAAACTCTGCCCACTTCATTAGTCTTTCGCTATTTTTTCTTTCCCTACAACGCATTTCATGACTAAGAAACTCATGGATGAATTCATGATATGTCCATCCCTTTGCTTCAGCTTCCCTTAGAAGAGAGGGTAACTCTTTGGCTGTCTCAGCCAGACGTAAGGTTCGACATTTATCCTGTAGTGATTCATAAGGTTGGCTCATCGTTTAGATCCTCCCTGAAGTACACTTAAATAAATATCTTCTCTTCGTTCTGGGGCAACTAAAGTCTTATATTTATCATTCAGAATTACAGTTTCTTTCTGTTTCTTTCGGCTTTGTATTTCTAATGAGATGGCAATATCCCGAAGATCATTTGCACTAGTCAACCGTAAACGTCTCATCTCATTAAGTGCCTCGTCAATAAAATCTGGATATTTCAGAATGACAGCTTGTACCACTTTAAGTTGATCTATCATATGGCGTGGATATTGGTTAAAGAGTGTTTCAATAAGCCATTTTGCAGCTTCTTTATCGAATAACATTCCTTTGATTTGCTGTATTAATAGGTCACGTTTAGATTGTTCACGTTCTCGATGGGAAGGGTCTGAGATGACAGCACCACTTCCTTTAGCGATTTTATGTTTAGCTAACACCTGTCCGTTTTGCTGCAGTCGTATGTATAGATACTCAGTATCTGTCTCTACATACGCAATATTGGGAGCTCCTTTTCGGTAAGTACCGCGAGGTACACTGTACCGATTCCCATCAAACCGGATAACATTGTCTTTGTTAATAGTTCTTGTTATACTAGATTCGAAGATATCTTCAAAAATGTAAGTACCGGGGACCGGTTGTAGGTGTGGCTTTTCCAGGGCAAACACCTCGACAGGTCTCTTTTTCGTATTATGATGTACTTTATAATTCCCTGTTCTCTTTAACCAATTCATACTAGATTCCTGCCAATCTAGCAGATTATCGAAAGTACGGTTCTTCGCAAAATTATTCTTTACGTATTTTACTACCTGCTCTATTTTCCCTTTGGACTCCGGATCAGACTTTCTGCATAGGTAGACCTTAAACTTTCTTGTCTGTTGATACTTAGTGAATTCCACTGTCATGATAAGATCCCCAGCGTTTTCACTAACAGCCAGTAATCGATCTTGGTCGTAGACAATTTCAGAAGACATTCCCCCATAAAATCGAAAGGCATTTTCATGCATTCTAATAAGATCTGATGCTCGAAACGGTCGGTCTAGCCATTCTACATATTTGTATCTAGAATGGGCCAAAACAAATCCAATAAAGTAGAGCCGTTTAAACTTTCCATTTGTTGTAGGGAGCTTTATTTGACCAAAATCTACTTGTAACTGTTGACCTATTGGAAGGTCAGGTACAGTACTATAACTTCTCTCTGATACTATTTTGGGGATATGGTAAGCTTCACGTATCTCATTAACATAATTCCTCACAGTTCCTTCTGTAACAGAACTAACGTCTAATTTCTCCCCCAACCAGTCCAATACTTGAGCTCCTGATAAGTCTGGGTGCTCCTTTAGCCATCCAAGGATGTCCTCCCGAAAGGGATCTAGCTTTTTACTCCTGCTTTGTAATGAGATCGCAAAAGTGTAAAACTCTTCTGGTGACATCTTTGCGTATTCTATTACTCTATTCCTAGAAATCTTCAATTTCCTAGCTATCGCGCTGTTTGTGAAACCCTCGCTGCGTAGCCTATGCACCTCGTTGTAAATCATCAATCTTTCCACTCCTGCTTATTCCTCACTTTCCATAGACTGATTTAAGTATATAGAAAGTGGGTTAATTAAGGTAAACTGTTGATTCTTATTTGTTGAAATCTGTTTATCCTTATTTGTGGAAAACTGTTGATTCTAGTTTATCGTTTACA